>NZ_JBEXHZ010000020.1:0-127297 GCF_040608315.1 Streptomyces sp. NPDC005195 | reverse complement strand
GTTTCCGACTCTATCAGACCGTTTCCGTATCCGATTTCCTCGGCGCTTTCCAGGTTTCCGCTTTCGCGTTTCCCTTTCCGGCGGTTCCGACTTTATCAGAGATTCTGAGTCGGAATTTCCGTCCCGCTCGGGGTGGTCCAGGCACACGATCGTTCCCGGGTTCCCGTTCAGGCGGAGACGTAAACGTACTGGAGCGGGGCGCCCCGATGCAAATCGAGGCGCCCCGCTCCAGGTTGGCGCGTGCGAGGGTGTCAGACCTCGACGACGACCGGCAGGATCATCGGCCGCCGGCGGTAGTTGTCCGAGACCCACTTGCCCAGCGTGCGGCGGATGAGCTGCTGCATCTGGTGGGGCTCGACCACGCCGTCCTGGGCCGAGCGTTCGAGGACCTCGGTGATCCTCGGGACGACGTCCGTGAAGGCGGAGTCCTCGATGCCCGAACCGCGGGCGTGCATGTGCGGACCGCCAGTGATCTTGCCCGTACTGGCGTCCATCACCACGAAGACCGAGATGATGCCCTCGTCCCCGAGGATCTTGCGGTCCTTGAGCGCGGGCTCGCCGACACCGCCGACCGAGAGGCCGTCGACGTACACGTAACCCGCCTGCACCTTGCCGGAGATCTTGGCCTTGCCACCGATGAGGTCGACGACGACGCCGTCCTCGGCGATGACGATGCGGTCGTGGGGTACGCCGGTGAGCGCGCCCAGTTCGGCGTTGGCGCGCAGATGACGCCATTCGCCGTGGACCGGCATCAGGTTCCGCGGTTTGCAGATGTTGTAGAAGTACAGCAGCTCGCCCGCCGAGGCATGCCCGGAGACGTGCACCTTGGCGTTGCCCTTGTGGACGACCTTGGCGCCCCAGCGGGTCAGGCCGTTGATGACGCGGTACACCGCGTTCTCGTTGCCCGGGATGAGCGACGAGGCCAGGATCACCGTGTCGCCCTGGACGATACGGATCTGGTGGTCACGGTTGGCCATCCGGGAGAGCGCGGCCATCGGCTCGCCCTGCGACCCCGTACAGACGAGGACGATCTCGTGGTCCGGGAGGTCGTCCAGTGTCTTGACGTCGACGACCAGGCCCGGCGGGACCTTCAGATATCCCAGGTCGCGCGCGATGCCCATGTTGCGGACCATCGAACGGCCGACGAAGGCGACCCGGCGGCCGTACTCGTGGGCCGCGTCCAGGATCTGCTGGATGCGGTGCACATGGCTGGCGAAGCTCGCCACGATGATGCGCTTGCTGGCGCCGGCGAAGACCTGGCGCAGCACGTTCGAGATGTCGCGCTCGGGCGGGACGAAACCGGGGACCTCGGCGTTCGTGGAGTCCGAGAGGAGGAGGTCGATGCCTTCCTCGCTCAGGCGCGCGAAGGCGTGCAGGTCCGTGAGACGGCCGTCCAGCGGGAGCTGGTCCATCTTGAAGTCGCCGGTGTGCACCACCATGCCCGCGGGGGTGCGGATGGCGACCGCGAGGGCGTCCGGGATGGAGTGGTTGACCGCCACGAACTCGCAGTCGAAGGGGCCGATGCGCTCGCGGTGGCCCTCCGCGACTTCGAGGGTGTAGGGGCGGATGCGGTGCTCCTGGAGCTTCGCCTCGATCAGCGCGAGGGTCAGCTTGGAGCCGATCAGCGGGATGTCCGGCTTTTCACGCAGGAGGAACGGGACACCACCGATGTGGTCCTCGTGGCCATGTGTGAGGACGATGCCCTCGATGTCGTCGAGGCGGTCCCTGATGGACGTGAAGTCCGGCAGGATCAGGTCGATTCCGGGCTGCTCCTCCTCGGGGAAGAGCACTCCGCAGTCGACGATCAGCAGACGGCCGCCGTATTCGAAGACGGTCATGTTCCGGCCGATTTCACCGAGGCCGCCGAGCGGGGTGACCCGCAGGCCCCCCTGGGGAAGCTTGGGCGGCGGGCCGAGTTCGGGATGCGGATGACTCAAAAGACTCTCCTCACCACACACGCCACGTACCTGGCAAGGCACGCGGCGTGCATGACGTTCGTGCAGTAGCTGTTGTTTGTGTGGGGTGCAGGCCGCCGGCCTGCGTTGTCGTACGTATTCAGTTGTGAAGTCCGTGCTTAGAGCTGTACCCCGCCGGCAGCAAGATCGATCTTGAGCTGAGCGGTCTCCTCGGGTGACAGTTCGACCATCGGGGCGCGCAGCGGTCCGGCGGGCAGCCCCTGGAGGGTGAGCGCGGCCTTCGTCGTCATGACGCCCTGGGTGCGGAACATCCCGGTGAAGACCGGAAGCAGCTTCTGGTGGATCTCGGTGGCCTTCTGCACGTCGCCGGCGACATAGGCGTCGAGCATGGCGCGCAGCTCCGGCGTGACGACGTGGCCGACGACCGAGACGAAGCCGGCCGCGCCCACGGAGAGCAGCGGAAGGTTCAGCATGTCGTCGCCGGAGTACCAGGCCAGCCCGGAGCGGGCGATGGCCCAGCTGGCCCGGCCGAGGTCCCCCTTGGCGTCCTTGTTCGCGACGATGCGCGGGTGCGCGGCCAGGCGGACGATGGTCTCCGTGCTGATCGGCACGCCGCTGCGGCCGGGGATGTCGTAGAGCATCACCGGCAGTTCGGTGGCGTCGGCGATGGCCGAGAAGTGCCGGTACAGGCCCTCTTGCGGGGGCTTGTTGTAGTACGGCGTGACGGTCAGCAGGCCGTGCGCGCCCGCCTTCTCGGCGGCGCGGGCGAGCTCGATGCTGTGGTGGGTGTCGTTCGTACCGACGCCCGCCACGACATGGGCGCGGTCGCCGACCGCCGCCAGCACGGCCCGTACGAGATCCGATTTCTCCGCGTCGCTGGTGGTCGGTGACTCGCCGGTGGTGCCGTTGACGATCAGGCCGTCGTTGCCTGCGTCCACCAGGTGGGTGGCGAGCCGCTGGGCACCGTCGAGGTCGAGTGCGCCGTCCGCCGTGAAGGGCGTGACCATAGCGGTGAGGACCCGTCCGAAGGGGGTCTGCGAAGTGGAGGTCGGAGCCATGGGTAACACGCTACTCGCTGCTCAGGGCGGGGTCTGCCCACGGGGGACACGACAAAGCGGGACAAATGCGGAGCCCGGCACTGCCTGCTCGGGGGTTCAAGCAGTGCCGGGTCCGTTTGATCAGGCTAGATGAACTTCTCGAAATGCCGCAATACGGACACCTCGCTCGGCTGATCCGTACATCTGTGCCGGAAGGCGCGCGGGAGCGCTCTACGGCGCCACCCGGCCGTTGGCGTTGAAGGCCGCGTACGTGAGCGGCATGAGCCTCGCCCACTCCGATTCCATCTTCTCGCCGACCATCTCGATCTCCCGCTGCGGGAAGGACGGGACCCTGGCGAGCTCGTGCTGGGTGCGCAGCCCGAGGAAGTGCATCAGGGAGCGCGCGTTGCAGGTGGCGTACATCGACGAGAAGAGACCGACCGGGAGGACGGCGCGGGCCACCTCGCGGGCGACGCCGGCCGCGAGCATCTCCTGGTACGTCCGGTACGACGCACGGTACGAGTCCTCCATGGCGCCCGAGACGAGTTCGCGCTGCTCCTCGGTGCCCTCGACGAACACGTACTTGCCGGGACGGCCCTGCTGGACCAGTTTGCGCGACTCGTCCGGGACGTAGAAGACCGGCTGGAGCTCCCTGTACCGGCCCGACTCCTCGTTGTAGGACCAGCCCACGCGGTGCCGCATGAACTCGCGGAAGACGAAGATCGGGGCGCTGATGAAGAACGTCATCGAGTTGTGCTCGAAGGGGCTGCCGTGCCGGTCCCTCATCAGGTAGTTGATCAACCCCTTCGAGCGCTCCGGGTCCTTGCCCATCTCGTCCAGGGATTGCTCCCCGACGGTGGAGACACGGGCGGCGAACAGCACGTCGGAGTCGGCCGCGGAGTGCTTCACCAGCTCGACGGTGACATCGCCGCGGAGGTCGATCTTGAGATCGTCGGGGGGGGTGTCGGTCACGATTCGGGGGGTCCTTCCATCACAGCTTGCAACGCGGCCACTCTACGGTGCGCCGATACCAGGGCGTTCGGGCCTTGCCGCTATGAAATCGGCGAAACTGGGCACCAACAAGGGCGTTCGTACGTCTGTATTGGTGACAGAGATTCCTTCGAGACTCCAGAGGAGACGCAGTCCTCATGTTCCGTCGGCGCGAGCCTGTACCGTTCGCCTTCATCGCCGAAGCCGACAACTTCCGCAGCAATGTCACTCCCCCACCGCGTGAGCGGGCCTCCGCCGGCCAGATAGCCGGGCGGTGGCTCACGGGACTCACCCTGGTCGCCGGGCTCGCGGGGTCCCTGATCCTCGGCATGCCCGCCCTGTCGCAGGATCCGTCACCCGCCCACACGCAGCACTCCGAGGCGTCGGACGGCCGCTGACTCTTCCGGACCCCCAGGGTGGTGAGCGGGGACCCGGCTCGATAGCCTCACCGGGCATAGCCCATGCGTGGATTGAGTGAGGATCAGTCGTGCCCCTGCCCTTCCTGACGGCGGACCGTGCTTTTGACGAGGCTGCGGACGATCTCGCCCTGCCGTTCGACGACCGCGACCAATGGCGGCGCCCCTACCGGCCAGGCCCGTGGCGGGTGGCATTCGCCGCGCTGATTCTGCTGCTCGCGTCCTATGTGCTGGTGGCCACCGTGATCACCGCGTTCGCGGGGAGCCGCTCCGGCGCTGTGGTCTGTCTGCTCGTCGCCGTGCTCGTCGTCCTGAGCGCGTTGCGGCTGCTGCGGATGGGCGTCTGGGTGAGTGCCCGGGGGCTGCGCCGCGTGGGTTTCCTCACCACCAGTACCGCGCCCTGGCCGCAGGTCGTGGCCGTGCGCACCGTCCAGCAGCCGGTGCGCTGGCTCGGGCTGCCGCGCACGGTGCAGGGGCAGGCGCTGGTCCTGGTCCGCAGGGACCGGCCGGCCGATGCCGTACCACCGCTGCTGACCTCGCACAACTCCGACTTCCTGGCACGCACGGAAGCCTTCGACCGGGCGGCGGACGCCGTCGAGGTCTGGGCCGACGAGTACCGGTTGGGCTGAGCCGAGGGCCGAACGCGTACGAAGGGGCCGGACCGCATCGTGCGGGCCGGCCCCTTCGCCGTGTCACCCGGGCATCCGTCGGGTGTCTCAGGCCTCCGCCGGGGGCCTGCCCTCGCGCAGGGCGATCGCCCGTTGCATCGCCCTGCGGGCGCGCGGGGTGTCCCGGGCGTCCTGATAGGCGACGGCCAGGCGGAACCAGCTGCGCCAGTCGCCGGGCGCGTCCTCGGTCTCGGCCTTGCGCCGGGCGAAGACCTCGTCGGCCGAGTCGCGGTCGATACGGCCGCCCGCGGTGCGCCGTAGCTCGTCGACCGGCAGACCGCCCTCGGCGTCGAGTTCCGCGGCGAGCCGGTTGGCCTTGCGCACGAACTGCGTGTTCTTCCAGAGGAACCAGATTCCGATGACCGGCAGGATCAGCACCGCGATGCCGAAGGTGACGGTGATCAGGGTGCCGTTCTGGATGAGCAGCACGCCACGGCTGCCGACCAGGACGAAATAGACGACCAGGACGGCCGCCGTGACGGCGTAGGTGATCTTCGCGCGCATGTCTGCCAGGTGTCCGTGTCCGTCAGTGTCCGTCGATGTCCGTCGGTGCTCGCCCGTGCTCGTCCGTGCCTGTCCCTCGGCTCAGCCGAGGTCCAGGAAGTGTTCCAGGCCGAAGGTGAGGCCCGGCGTGCTCACGACACGGCGGGCACCGAGCAGGATGCCCGGCATGAAGCTGCTGTGGTGCAGCGAGTCGTGGCGGACGGTGAGGGTCTCGCCGTCGCCGCCCAGCAGGACCTCCTGGTGGGCGAGCAGACCGCGCAGCCGGACCGAGTGCACCGGGACGCCGTCGACGTTCGCCCCGCGGGCGCCGTCGAGAGCGGTGACCGTGGCGTCGGGCTGCGGGGCGCTGCCCGCTCGCTCCCGGGCCGCGGCGATGAGCTGGGCGGTGCGCGTGGCGGTGCCGCTCGGCGCGTCCGCCTTGTTCGGGTGGTGCAGCTCGACGACCTCGACGGACTCGAAGTACGGCGCGGCGATCTCGGCGAACTTCATGGTCAGTACGGCGCCGATGGAGAAGTTCGGGGCGATGAGCACCCCCGTCTCCGGCGACTCGGCCAGCGACGTGGTGAGCTGTGCGAGGCGTTCGTCGGTCCAGCCCGTCGTACCGACCACCGCGTGGATGCCGGCTCGGACGCAGAAGTCGAGGTTGCCCATCACCGAGTCCGGCGTGGTCAGCTCGACCGCGACCTGCGCGCCGGCCTCGACGAGCGTCTCCAGCCGGTCGCCCCGGCCCAGGGCGGCCACCAGCTCCATGTCCTCGGCGGCCTCGACGGCTCGTACCGCCTCGGCCCCGATCCGGCCCTTGGCACCGAGGACCGCCACGCGCAGCTTGCTCATTGCTTCGTTCCTAACAGAGACGGGATTTACGCGACCGCTTCGTGCAGACGGGCCGCCTGCTTGTCCTTGAGCGGACCGATGACCGACAGTGAGGGCCGCTGTCCCAGGATGTCGTGGGCGATCGCACGGACCTCGTCCGGGGTGACCGACGCTATCCGGGCCAGCATGTCGTCGACCGACATCTGTTCGCCCCAGCACAGCTCGCTCTTGCCGATACGGTTCATCAGCGCGCCGGTGTCCTCGAGGCCGAGGACGGTGGAGCCCTGGAGCTGGCCGACGGCGCGGCCGATCTCGTCGTCCGACAGTCCGTGCTCGGCGACGTGGTCGAGCTCGTCGCGGCAGATCTTGAGCACGTCGTGGACCTGGCTCGGCCTGCAGCCCGCGTACACGCCGAAGAGGCCGCAGTCGGCGAAGCCCGAGGTGTACGAGTACACGCTGTAGGCCAGACCGCGCTTCTCGCGGACCTCCTGGAAGAGGCGGGAGGACATGCCGCCGCCAAGGGCGGTGTTGAGGACGCCCAGGGCCCAGCGGCGCTCGTCGGTACGGGCGAGGCCGGGCATGCCGAGGACGACATGGGCCTGCTCGGTCTTGCGGCCGAGCAGTTCGACGCGGCCGGCGGTACGGATGGCGCGGCGGCCGTCGCGCGGGGCGATCGGCTCGGCGGCGGCCTCCCGGAGGGCGCCCGCCTTCTCGAAGGCGGCACGGACCTGGCGTACGACCTTGTTGTGGTCGACGTTGCCCGCGCAGGCCACGACCAGATGGGTCGGGTCGTAGTGCTTCTTGTAGAAGCGGCGGATGCGGTCCGCGCCGAGGGCGTTGACCGTGTCGACCGTGCCGAGGACAGGTCGGCCGAGGGGAGTGTCGCCGAGCATGGTGTGCGCGAACAGGTCGTGCACGCAGTCGCCCGGGTCGTCCTCGGTCATCGCGATCTCTTCGAGGATCACACCGCGTTCGGCGTCCACGTCGGCCTGCTCGATCAGCGAGCCGGTGAGCATGTCGCAGACCACGTCGATGGCGAGCGGGAGGTCGGTGTCGAGCACGCGCGCGTAGTAGCACGTGTACTCCTTGGCCGTGAACGCGTTCATCTCGCCGCCGACCGCGTCGATGGCGGACGAGATGTCCAGGGCCGACCTGCGGCTCGTGCCCTTGAAGAGCAGGTGCTCCAGGTAGTGGGTGGCGCCGTTCAGCGCCGGCGTCTCGTCGCGGGAGCCGACGTGGGCCCAGATCCCGAAGGTCGCGGAGCGGACGGAGGGCAGCGTCTCGGTGACGATGCGCAGGCCGCCGGGGAGGGTGGTCTTGCGGACCGTACCGATGCCGTTCTCGCCCTTGATGAGGGTTTGGGTACGGGCGACGGCCCGCGCCTCCGAAGAGGTGCGGGCCGTCGTCGTGGAGCTACGAGACGTCACTGGTCGGTGTCGTCCTTCTTGTCGTCGTCGTCGCCTTCGCCCTCGATCACGGGGATGAGGGAGAGCTTGCCGCGGGAGTCGATCTCGGCGATCTCGACCTGGACCTTGTGGCCCACACCGAGGACGTCCTCGACGTTCTCCACACGCTTGCCGCCGGCGAGCTTGCGGATCTGCGAGATGTGCAGCAGACCGTCCTTGCCCGGGAGCAGCGACACGAACGCGCCGAAGGTCGTCGTCTTCACGACGGTGCCCAGGTAGCGCTCGCCGACCTCCGGCATGGTCGGGTTGGCGATGCTGTTGATCGTGGCGCGGGCGGCCTCGGCGGCCGGGCCGTCGGCGGCACCGATGTAGATGGTGCCGTCGTCCTCGATCGTGATCTCGGCGCCGGTGTCCTCCTGGATCTGGTTGATCATCTTGCCCTTGGGGCCGATGACCTCACCGATCTTGTCCACGGGGATCTTGACGGTGATGATCCGCGGGGCGTTCGGGGACATCTCGTCCGGCGTGTCGATCGCTTCCATCATCACGTCGAGGATGTGGAGGCGTGCGTCGCGGGCCTGCTTGAGGGCCGCGGCCAGGACGGAGGCCGGGATGCCGTCCAGCTTGGTGTCGAGCTGGAGGGCGGTGACGAACTCCTTGGTGCCGGCGACCTTGAAGTCCATGTCGCCGAAGGCGTCCTCCGCACCGAGGATGTCGGTGAGGGCGACGTAGTGCGTCTGGCCGTCGATCTCCTGGGAGATCAGGCCCATGGCGATACCGGCGACGGGGGCCTTGAGCGGCACACCGGCGTTCAGCAGCGACATGGTGGAGGCGCAGACCGAGCCCATGGACGTCGAGCCGTTGGAGCCGAGGGCCTCGGACACCTGACGGATCGCGTAGGGGAAGTCCTCGCGGGAGGGCAGGACCGGCACGATCGCGCGCTCGGCGAGCGCGCCGTGGCCGATCTCGCGGCGCTTCGGGGAACCGACGCGGCCGGTCTCACCGACGGAGTACGGCGGGAAGTTGTAGTTGTGCATGTAGCGCTTGCGGGTCACCGGGGAGAGGGTGTCCAGCTGCTGCTCCATCCGGAGCATGTTGAGGGTGGTGACGCCCAGGATCTGGGTCTCGCCACGCTCGAACAGCGCCGAGCCGTGCACGCGCGGGATGGCCTCGACCTCGGCGGCGAGCGTACGGATGTCCGTGACGCCACGGCCGTCGATGCGGACCTTGTCCTTGATGACGCGCTCGCGGACCAGCTTCTTGGTCAGCGAGCGGTACGCGGCGGAGATCTCCTTCTCGCGGCCCTCGAACTGCGGGAGCAGCTTCTCGGCGGCGATCTCCTTGACGCGGTCCAGCTCGGCCTCGCGGTCCTGCTTGCCGGCGATGGTGAGCGCCTGGGCGAGCTCGCTCCTGACCGCGGCGGTGAGGGCCTCGAAGACGTCGTCCTGGTAGTCCAGGAAGATCGGGAACTCGCCGGTCGGCTTGGCGGCCTTCGCGGCGAGGTCCGACTGCGCCTTGCACAGGACCCTGATGAAGGGCTTCGCGGCGTCGAGACCGGCGGCCACGACCTCCTCGGTCGGCGCCTCGGCGCCACCCTGGACGAGCGTGATCGTCTTGTCGGTGGCCTCGGCCTCGACCATCATGATCGCGACGTCGCCGTCCTCCAGGACGCGACCGGCGACGACCATGTCGAAGACGGCGTCCTCGAGCTCGGTGTGCGTCGGGAACGCGACCCACTGGCCGTTGATCAGCGCGACGCGGACGCCGCCGACCGGGCCGGAGAAGGGCAGACCGGCCAGCTGCGTGGACGCGGAGGCGGCGTTGATCGCCACGACGTCGTACAGGTGGTCGGGGTTGAGCGCCATGATCGTGGCGACGACCTGGATCTCGTTGCGCAGGCCCTTCTTGAAGGACGGGCGCAGCGGGCGGTCGATCAGGCGGCAGGTGAGGATGGCGTCCTCGGAGGGACGGCCCTCGCGGCGGAAGAAGCTGCCGGGGATCTTGCCGGCGGCGTACATCCGCTCCTCGACGTCCACCGTGAGGGGGAAGAAGTCGAGCTGGTCCTTGGGCTTCTTGGAAGCGGTGGTGGCCGACAGCACCATGGTGTCGTCGTCCAGGTACGCCACGGCGGAGCCGGCGGCCTGCTTGGCCAGGCGGCCCGTCTCGAAGCGGATGGTGCGGGTGCCGAAGGAACCGTTGTCGATAACGGCCTCGGCGTAGTGGGTCTCGTTCTCCACTAGCGTTTTCTCCGATACTTTTCGTCTTTCGTCCCGTCCTGCCCGTGTGGCAGGGGGACGGTGGCGGAGAGGCGCTCCCGCTGGTGCTGGCCGGTCTTCGATCGAAGCACCCGGGGTCGCAATCTCCCGGGGGCCACTACCGAGGACCGGCGGCGGCTAGGCGCGCTTCTCCTCGTTCGTTGTCATGACGGTCCCTACCCGGCGGGCGGGGCGTCGTCACGCTCTGTCGTACCTGCTGTGTCCTGCGTACCGCGGTGTGCTACCACACTACAAAGCATCGGTGACACTCCGCACGTAGAGGGCACGTACAGCAAAAGGAGCGGCTCCCAAGAGGTGGGAACCGCTCCCTTCACGGCGTCTTACTTGGCGCCGGCCGCACCGCGGCGGATGCCCAGGCGCTCGACCAGCGCGCGGAAACGCTGGATGTCCTTCTTGGCCAGGTACTGCAGCAGCCGGCGGCGCTGACCGACCAGGATCAGCAGACCACGACGGGAGTGGTGGTCGTGCTTGTGGGTCTTGAGGTGCTCGGTCAGGTCCGAGATGCGGCGCGAGAGCATGGCGACCTGGACCTCGGGGGAGCCGGTGTCGCCCTCCTTCTGGCCGAACTCACTGATGAGCTGCTTCTTCGTAGCGGCGTCGAGCGACACGCGTACTCCTCGTAGTCTTTGATGTGCCACCGAGTGCCCCTGGTCCACATCTCAGGGGAGCTTCCGTTACTCGGGAGGCGGGGATCCGCTGGGCGCGGCCTCCAGAGCGATGGCTCCGGGGGTGCGTACACAAACGGCCGTCACACAGCGTACCAGCCTGGCCGGATGCGTCCGCCCCGGTCCCGGAACCTCACGGGCGCCGCCGGTCCGGCCACTAGGGTGACGGCAGAGGTCAACCGTACGTGGGGAAGGGGCCGTCCGAACATGGCCGAGGCAGCAGCGGACAGGGGCGTCGACGTCAGCGACGCGGACGTCAAGGCGCGCAAGGAGCGGGAGCGGGACGAGCTCTACGCGCTCGACATCTCGGACGTCGAGTGGCAGAGCGCGCCGGGTACGGAGGAGCACGAGGAGCGGGTCGAGATCGCGTATCTGCCCGCGGGTGCGGTGGCCATGCGTTCGTCGCTCGACCCGGACACGGTCCTGCGTTACACGGAGGCGGAGTGGCGGGCCTTCGTGCTGGGGGCCCGGGACGGCGAGTTCGATCTGGAGCCGGCGCCGCACAACGGCGGGCTCGCGGCGGAGTAGGCCGCGCGCCGGAGCGGACGGCGGAACGGGCCGCACGAACAGAGGGAGGGCGGTCGCCCCGTGGGGCGACCGCCCTCCCTCTGTCGCTGCCGAGGCGCGTGGCCGGTCAGCCCGTCATCGAGCGGGCCGTGCCGTAGACGTCGAAGACCGCGAGTGCCAGCGGGATCAGGGTGAGCAGCACGAAGCTCTCGGCGATCTCCAGGAAGCGGCCCCAGAACGGGGTGAGGCCGCCGCGCGGCAGGATCAGGCCGAGCGCGGTGACCAGCGCGGCCGCCGCCGCGATCGCCGCGACGAGCCAGATCGTACGGATGTCCAGGTCCGCGCGGTCTCCGGCGAGGGCGTCGCGCATCAGCGAGTGCGGCGGGTGGAGTGCCAGGCCGAGGCCGAGCAGGACGAGGGCGCCGAGGCCCGCGCCCAGCACGGGGGCGACCTGCGCGGTGTAGCGGAAGAGGTGGGCGCGCATCAGGAGGGCGACGCCCGTCGCGAGGGCGAGGAGCTGTCCCCAGAGGTCGTCGGAGAAGCCGAGCACCGCCGAGGCGCCGACGGCGAGCAGCGCGCATCCGCCGACGAGGCCGACGAGGAGTTCGTGGCCGCGGCGGGTCTGTGCCGCGATGCGGTCGGCGTCGACCGGCTCCGGCGGGGCGGGCTCGGCGCCGTACGCGCTGCGCGGGGTGGCGTTCGGGGGGTCGAAGCCGATCGGGATGCGGGCGAAGCGCATGGACATGCCCGGCAGGAAGGCCAGGGCTCCCACGGCGACCGGTGCGCAGAGCGCGGCGGTCTCGGTGGGCGTCCAGTGCGCGAGCAGGGCCACGAACACGGTGACCAGGCCGATGCCGGAGGCGAACACGAAGGCGACGAACGGGCCGTCGCCGCGCGGCGAGCACAGCGTCAGGATCACCGAGGCGACCAGCACCGCGGCGCAGGCCAGCAGGAACTGCAGCTTGCCGATGCCCTCACCGTGCGCGACGGCGAGCAGTCCGGAGCCCGCGACGCCCACGTTCGACAGCGCGCCGAGTCCGAGCGCGACCGCGGAGGCGCGGTCGTCGTAGATCCGGGCGCGGATCGCGGCGAGGACGACCAGGAGCACGCCGGTGACGCCCGCGAGGATGCCGGGCAGGCTGTGCATGTCGTGGCGGGGATCGGCGGTCCAGGCCACGAAGGCGAGCAGCGTCGGCAGGACGGCGCCGCCGACGAGCCCCGCGGCCCGCGTCAGGTCGCCGCTCCACAGGCTGCGTTCGCGGGTCACCGCGGACGCGACGGCCTCGGAGACGTCGTCGAAGACGGCCGGCGGCAGCGAGTCGGAGAAGGGGCGCAGGGTGAGCAGTTCGCCGTCGAGGATCCGCTGGGCGGCGAAGGAGCGCGAGCTGTCGAGGACGGTTCCGTCGCGGCGTACGAGGTGGTAGCCGACCGGGGCACCCTCGGCGGGGCTCTGCTGGGAGAGCCGCAGGATCTCCGGGTAGATGTCGGCGACCGGGATGTCGTCGGGCAGTGCCACGTCGATGCGGCTGTCGGGCGCGACGATGGTGACCCGGCAGAAGCCCAGGCCGGTGCCCGCCCCCTGGGAGGCTCCGGGGCCCGGCCCACCGGCTCCGGTGGTTGTCGCGGAGGCCGTCATGCTCACCTGCTGCTCCCCCTCAGTGATGGTCCCGCGTCTGCGGTGGTTTCCGGGTCTGCGGTGGTTGGTTCCGCGTCTTCGGCGGTCGCGCTTCCGTGGTGGTCGGGCTTCCGCGGCGGTTCCGCTTCCGCGGTGGTTCCGCGTCGGTCGTGTGAAGGTCCTGCGCCTCTTTGCTCCGCGCGCCGGGCCGGCTGTGCGGCGAGGTGGCGGAAAGCGGCCCGTGCGACCGGACCGAAGACCTCACGCACCTCCACATCGCGCGAAATGCCCTGATTCTCCAGCCCTGTTCGCGTGTGCTCACGCGAACATCCGGCACCTTACCGCCCACCCGTCTCCTGTGACCTCAGCGGGAAGTCAGTAGGATCGCGCGGCGGCCTCCGCCCGCCTGACACGGGGCGGCGGGCGGAAGACCCTGGGGCCGGCAAGGGAATTGGTGAGCAGTGAGCCAAATCATCGTCAAGCGCCCGCCCAGGGCGCTGCCGTCCGACGTACCCACCGGCGAGGTCGTCCTGCAGCCACCGCCGGAACTTCCGCGCGGGCACCAGGACAGCGTCCTCATGCAGCTGCTGCCGACGCTCGGCATGGGCGGCTCGGTGGTCTTCTTCTTCACCAACGGACAACCGTTCATGAAGATCATGGGCATGGTGATGATCGCGTCGACGGTGGCCATGTCCATCGCGATGGTGGTCCGCTTCCGCCGGGGCTCCCAGGGGCAGTTGGCGGACATGCGCCGCGACTACCTGAGCTATCTGTCGCAGACCCGTCGAGCCGCGCTGGACACGGCACGGGCGCAGCGCGACGCGCAGTACTACCAGCACCCCTCCCCCGAGCAGCTGTGGGCGCTGGTCGCCGAGGGCAGCCGGGTGTGGGAACGGCGGCCGGGCGACGAGGACTTCGCGCAGGTGCGCATCGGCCTCGGTCCGCAGTCGCTGGCGACGCCCCTGGTCTCCCCCGACACCGGGCCGGTCGAGCAGCTGGAGCCGCTGACGGCAGGGGCCATGCAGCGTTTTGTGGCCACCCACAGCGTCCTGGACGCCCTCCCGATGGCCGTCTCGCTGCGTGCCTTCTACCACGTCACGGTCAGCGGCGAACCTCGGTCCGTGCGCGCCTCGGCGCGCGCCCTGACCGGCTCGCTGGCCTCGCTGCACTCCCCCGAGGACCTGATGATCGTGGTCGCGGCCGGGCGTGCGGAGCTGCCGCACTGGGAGTGGGCGAAGTGGCTGCCGCACGCGCAGGCGTCCGGTGCGGTGGACGGCGCGGGCAGCCGTCGGCTGATCGGCGCCGACACCCGGGAGCTGGAGGACCTGCTGGGCACCCGGCTGACCGGACGTCCGCGCTTCCACCCGGGCGCCACCCCGCTCCCCGACGAGCCGCACGTCGTCGTCGTGCTCGACGGCCTGTCGCTGCCGCCGGACTCCGTCCTCGCCACCCCGGAGGGGCTCCAGGGGGTGACGGTCGTCGAGGTCGTGCCCGGTGAGCTCTCCGGAGCCCGCGGCGATCTCTCCATCGTCGTACAACCGCAGGCGCTGCACCTGGAGTCGGGGCACGGCCTCGTATACGAGGGCACGCCGGACGTCCTCTCGCAGGAGTCCGCGGAGGCGCTGGCACGGCAACTGGCGCCGCTGCGCGTGGCGTCGGGCGGGGACGACGACGAACCGCTGCTCGCCAACCTGGAGTTCACGGAGCTGCTGAGCCTCGGTGACGCCGCCTCGGTGGACACCAAGCGCACCTGGCGGCCGCGTTCGCTCGCGGAGCGGCTGCGGGTGCCGATCGGTGTCGGCGAGGACGGCCGGCCCGTGATGCTGGACCTCAAGGAGGCCGCGCAGGAGGGCATGGGTCCGCACGGGCTGTGCGTGGGCGCGACGGGCTCCGGCAAGTCGGAGCTGCTGCGCACCCTGGTACTCGGTCTCGCGGTGACGCATTCCTCCGAGACGCTGAACTTCGTCCTCGCGGACTTCAAGGGCGGTGCCACCTTCGCGGGCATGGCGCAGATGCCGCACGTCGCGGCCGTCATCACCAACCTGGCGGACGACCTCACGCTGGTCGACCGCATGGGCGACTCCATCCGCGGCGAGCTCAACCGCCGCCAGGAGATGCTGCGCGACGCGGGCAACTACGCGAACATCCACGACTACGAGAAGGCGCGCGCCGCCGGCGCCGCCCTCCAGCCGATCCCCTCACTCGTCCTGGTGATCGACGAGTTCAGCGAACTGCTGACCGCCAAGCCCGACTTCATCGAGATGTTCGTGCAGATCGGCCGCATCGGCCGCTCGCTCGGCGTGCACCTGCTGCTGGCCTCGCAGCGCCTGGAGGAGGGCCGGCTGCGCGGCCTGGAGACGTATCTCTCGTACCGCGTCGGTCTGCGGACGTTCTCGGCCGCCGAGTCCCGCGCGGCGCTGGGCGTTCCCGACGCCTACGAACTGCCGAACGTGCCCGGTTCCGGCTTCCTGAAGTTCGGCACCGACGAGATGGTGCGCTTCAAGGCGGCGTACGTCTCCGGGGTGTACCGCACGGGTCCGGCGCAGGCCGCGCTCGGCGGAGCGCTGCCGCTGGACCGGCGGCCGGTGCTGTTCACGGCGGCGGAGGTGCCGGTGCGGTACGCGGCCGTGCCCCAGCAGCGCCCGGCGGCGACGCCGGAGACGGACGACGCCCTCGCCGACACCGTGCTCGACGTGATCGTGCGCCGCCTTGAGGCGCAGGGCCCGGCCGCCCACCAGGTGTGGCTGCCGCCGCTGGACAGCCCGCCGTCGCTGGACGGACTGCTGCCGGGGCTGGCCGCCGTACCCGGGCGCGGGCTCACCCAGCCCGGCTACGAGGGGGCGGGGCGGCTCGTCGTACCGGTCGGTCTCGTCGACAAGCCGTACGAGCAGCGCCGCGATCCGCTGTGGGCCGACTTCTCGGGCGCTGCGGGCCACATGCAGATCATCGGCGGCCCGCAGTCGGGCAAGTCGACGCTGCTGCGCTCGCTGATCGCCTCCTTCGCCCTCACCCACACCCCGCACGAGGTGCAGTTCTACGGCCTCGACTTCGGCGGCGGCGGTCTGTCGGCCGTCGCGGGGCTCCCGCACGTCGGCGGGGTCGCCTCGCGCCTGGACCCGGAGAAGGTGCGGCGCACGGTCGCCGAGGTGTACGGCGTCATGACCCGGCGCGAGGAGTACTTCCGCTCCTCCGGGATCTCCTCGATCGCCGAGTTCCGTACGAAGCGGGCGCGCGGCGAGATCTCCGTGAGCGACCAGCCGTGGGGAGACGTCTTCCTCGTCATCGACGGCTGGGGCAACTTCCGTGGCGACTACGAGGCGGCGGAGGGCGTCGTCCTGGACATCGCCGCGCGCGGTCTCGGCTACGGCATCCACCTGGTGCTGACCGCGTCCCGGTCGATGGAGGTCCGGGCGAACCTCAAGGACCACCTGATGAACCGCCTGGAGTTGCGCCTCGGCGACACCATGGACTCCGAGCTGGACCGCAAGGTGGCCGCGAACGTCCCGACCGGGGTGCCCGGACGCGGCCAGTCGCCGCAGAAGCTGCACTTCATGGGGGCCGTCCCGCGTATCGACGGCCTGACCTCCGACACGGACCTCGCGGACGCGACGGCCGCGCTGGCGGCGGAGGTCTCCCGGCACTGGCAGGTGCCCGGCGCCCCCGAAGTCCGGCTGCTGCCGCGCGAGTTCCCGGCGGAGCAGCTGCCGCCCGGCGACAGCTTCCCGCGCCGGGGCGTCGCCTTCGCGCTCGACGAGGACAACCTCGAACCCGTCTACGTCGACTTCGAACAGGACCCGTTCTTCCTCGTCTACGGCGAGAGCGAGTCCGGCAAGTCGAACCTGCTGCGGCTGCTGATCAAGCAGCTCACCGAGCGCTACCCGGGCGACGACTGCAAGCTGTTCGTCGTCGACAACCGGCGCTCGCTGCTGGACGTCACCCCGGCCACCCACCTCGCCGAGTACATCCCGATGTCCAACGCCATGGACCATCACATGGCGGCGCTGGTGGACCTGATGCAGCGCCGCACCCCCACGGCGGAGGTCACGGCGCAGCAGTTGCGGGAGCGGAGCTGGTGGCAGGGACCGACGGTGTACGTCGTCATCGACGACTACGATCTCGTCTCCACGTCCGGCGGCAACCCGCTGGGCGCTCTGACGGAACTGCTCCCGTTCGCGCGGGACGTGGGCGTGCGGTTCATCATCGCCCGCTCCACGGCGGGCGCGGGACGTGCCTCGTACGAGCCCTTCATGCAGCGGATGAAGGAGCTGGGCGCGCAGGGTGTGGTGCTCGCCGGTGATCCGGGCGAGGGCGACATCCTCGGCGGGGTGCGGCCCCGGCCGATGCCCGCGGGGCGGGGCGTCTTCGTGTCACGCCGGCGGGGGAAGCCGTTGGTGCAGACGGGGCTGGTGCCGGAGAGCACGTACTGACCTGCGGCGCGGACCCGAACGGGGTGACCTGACCGGACGGGGTTCACGGACGGCGGCGAGGGGGCGGGGGTTCCGCTCCTGCCGCCGCCCGCCGGGGTACGGAAGAGGGTGGGCACCTCCCGCGCGTGCCCACCCCGGTCGTCCGTGCCGTCGGGTCCTACTGGAAGTAGCTGGCTCCCTTGAGGTCGCCGCCCCGGTAGTCACCGCCGGCCTGGTGGACCTTCTGCGAGATCGACAGCAGCGCCTGGTGGACGGCGGTGGCGTGGTTGTCCCACTCCTTCGACTGCGCCTGAAACGCGTCGTAGGCCTCGCCGCCCCAGCCTTCCGCCGCGTCGAGAACGGCCTGCTTGAGCGCTCCGAGGTCTTCCTCGAGCTTCTTGGCCTGGTTGCCGAGTTCCGTGGTGAGCGCGTCCAGGGTGCCGTACTTGACGGCAAGGTCCTGGTAGTGGACGCCGGACATGTTTCCTCATCTCCTTGACGATTTCGGACGGACCTCTCGGTCCGGGGAACGGTGCGGCCCGGCGCCGTCAGTAGCTGTTGAGCGCCGAGGTCTTGCCGCCGAGGTCCACCTGGATGTTGGAGATCGTCGAGTGGAGTTCGTCCTCGAGCTTGATCTTGTCCGACTTGGTGAGGTGCAGGTTCTCGAGGAACCGGTCGAGCATCCGGCCGATCTGGGCCATGTTGTCGTTGATCTCGGTCTGCTTCTTGTTGAAGGCGTTGGCACCGACGCCCGTCCAGTTGGCCTCGATCATGTCGATGGTCCCCTGGAGGGCTGCGAGCTGCTTCTTGATGGACTCGTACCGGTCCAGGACGTTCGTCTGGAGCTTCTGTACCCGGTCGTCGTCGAACTTGCGGCCGTCGGCCATGTCCGCACTCCCTTTCGTGGGTTGTGGTTCGTCTTCCTTGCGCACACGTCACCGAGTGGTCCGGACGTGCGGGGTGGTCATGCGCGGCGTCGTGACCGGACCACCGCGAAGGTGGCGCCGCCGATCACCAGTACGGCCGCGGCGCCCGCGAGAGCCCCCCAGGGGGTGCCGCCGGACGACTCCGCCTTCGATCCCGCCGCCGAAGTCCGTTCGCCGGAGTTGGATTTGGGGGGATGCGAGGCGGTGGACGCGGTCGCGGACGGGGAGGCGTCGATGACGCCCACGCCGTTCTCGTAGCTGAGAGGGTCGGTCTTGGCCGGGCCGGGGTCGATGCCGGAGTTCTCCAGCACCTTGCGGGGTCGGACGAGGCCGTATCCGAGGTAGTTGCTCGGCTTGTCCTTCGGCCAGTCGCGTCCCGCGGTGTCCATGAGACTCCCGAGGACCTGGTTGGCCGTCCAGTCGGGGTGGGCGGACCAGATGAGGGCGGCGGAGGCGGAGGTGATGGCGGTGGCCGCGCTGGTTCCGGCTCCGGTGCAGTACGCGCGGAACGACTTGTCGCACCAGATGGGGAGGTCGAGGCCCGGCGCCGCCAGATCGACGTAGTTGCCGTGCTCCGAGAACTTCCCGACCTTCCCGGTCTTGTCCGAGGCGGCGACTCCCACGACGAAGGGATAGGCCGCCGGATAGCCGATGAAGTTCTTCGTCTCCGCCTCGTTGCCGACGCTGGAGAACATCAACTTGCCCTTCGACTGCGCGTACTTGATCGCCGCCTCTTCGTCCGGGTCGATGTAAGGACCGCCGAACGACATACTGATGATCTTCGCGTCGGTGTCGGCGGCGGCCCGGATCACCTTGGCCACGCTCGGGGTGTTCTTCCTCTCGGTGGCGTCTTTCAGGTCGTCGTAGGCGACCCGGTACGGAACGATCTTCGCCCCCGGTGCCAGGCCCTTCAACCCGCCCCCCGCGCCCGTACCGGCGATGAGTTCCGCCATCGTGGTCCCGTGACCGTCGAAGTCCTGGGTCACGTGGTAGGAAACCGATTTCGGTACCTCGTCGGCGAGCACCTGTCCCTTCAGGGAGGAGGTCCCGGCGTTGACGCCCGAGTCGACGACGGCCACCTTCACGCCCTTGCCCGTGCTCACCTTCCACATCTCGTCGGCCTTCATCGCCGTCAGGTACCACTGCTGGGACTGGACGTCGTCGGCCGTCGCGCCCGGCGCCAGTCCGGCCGACAGGACGGCCAAAGCACCGAGCGTCGAGCCCACGGTGGACGCCCTTCTGCCGTTTCGCCCGGCGAAGGGCCCTGTCCACGCACCGCGTCGGCTGATCCCTGACAACATGGCTTTGTACGCCCTCGCTCGTATCCGGTCGGTCACTCTGTCGCCGGCGGCAGATCGCGCCGCTCTTCGGTGGACGGACGCTTCTCGTCCTCGGTCGATCCGTCACGGCGCGCGCCGTTCTTGCGGCCTCCCCGGTCGGAACCAGGCCTTTCCGCGGCGCCGCGTGCCAGGCCGGTGCCACCGGACGTGAATCCGTTGTTCCTGGTGCCCGGGACACGGCCCTTGGGCGCACCGACCACTCCGTCCGGGTTGCCGGTGGATCGGCGGGGCGCCTGCCGTGCGCCGGTACCCGTCGACGAGCTCGGTGCCCCGATCACTCCGCGCTGGCCGGGCCTTTCGCCCGTCGTACGGGCTCCGGTCGTGCCCTCGCCGCCGATGACCGTGCCGCGCGGCACTCGGGAACCCGTCTTGCCCGGTGTACCGCCCGTGGTGGGCCTCCCGCCGACGACTCCGCCGGTCCGTGCCGCGCCCGCGGGCCCGGGACCACCTGCACGTCCCGGTGTGCCACCGGACCTCGGCATCCCGCCCGTGACGCTGCGCCCCAGCGGCGACTTGGCGGTCGGCGTGTTCCCACGAGCGCCCGCCTGCCCGGTCGCGGCCGCACGTTCCACAGGTCCCACCGGACCGCGCGCCGTGCGTCCTCCGGAGGCGCCGCCGGAAGCACTCCCGCGCCCCTGCGCCGAGGTCGGCGTCCTACTCAGGGGGGCTCCGCCGAGTCCCGTGGCACGAGCCGCGGGTCTTGCGGAAGGAGGGGGCACAGGACCACCCGCGAAGGGAGGGAAGGCCGCTGCCGGGCTGCCACCCGCCCCCGCGGGCGACGACGGCGTGCCGAGCACGGGTTTCACGGTCTCCTGGGGCAGCGTCCCGACGGTGTCGATCTCCGTACCGACGTTCTTCCGGTCGTCCGGAGGTGTGACGGAGTCGTCCGCCTGAGAGGCGGTGGCGGGCGTCTCGTGAACGGCCGGATGGCCCACCACGCTGTCCGCCGAGTGATGCTTCGCCGTCCCCGGCTCGTTCGTGACCGACCGGGAGACATGCTCCCTGCCCGCTCCCGTGTACGGCTCGATGTCGTCGCCCGCCCGCGGGCTCGGCTTCGGCACCCCCACCCTCGGCATCGGCTCGAACGTCGGCGGCTGTTGGGCCGCCAGCGTCTCCTCCGACACCGCGTAGAACGACGACAGCCGGTTCATCTGGTTGATCGCCTCTTGGCGGTGGCCCTCGGCCTTCACCGCCGCCGCGTACTCGTGATTGCCCTCGATCCGCTTGGGTGCCGGGATCTCGGCGACCGTCTTGGGGGACAGCCGGGCGTCGCGCGGCGGCATCGACTTGCGTACGGACGCCAGTCCCGTCGCCGCCGCGGTGATCTGCGTGCCCGCGACCTCCGCGAAGGTGGCGAGGTCACGCGCGTGGGTGACGAGGTTGCCGCCCCACGTACGGAACGCGCTGCCCGCCTCGCCGTCCCAGTCGACCCGGCCGATGTGGCCGCTCAGTTCCTCGGCCGCGTCGTTGATGGCGTCGCGGGCGTCCCACAGGGCCTTGCCCGCGGTCTCCAGGTGCTCCGGGTTCGCGGACTCCACCATGTCGACCATGGCGTTGAGTTCGTGGCCCTCGAAGTCGGTCTTGCCGAAGAACCGGACACCGCCACCGAGGAAGGTGTGGTTCAGCATCTCGGACACGGCGGTGGTCGCGTCGATGACGCCGACCTGCTGGTTCACGTGCTCCAGGTCGACCTTGTGGTCCGGCTTGTTCTTCTCGTCACCCATCAGTACCCGGCCTCGGACTTGGTGTCGTCGGAGCGCTTCTCCTCGGGCTTGCCGTGCTTCGCGGCCTCGGCCGCGGCCTTCTCGCGCTGCGCCTGCTCCTGCTCGTGGCGGACCTGCGTCTGGATCTCCCAGAAGCGGTGCCGGAGATCCTCCTCCAGGTTGTCGAAGCCGACGTCCGCGCCGTGCACGGCGATCCGGAGCGCCTCGATCTGCGACCCGAGGGACTTGGAGAGCGTGGTGAGACGTTCGTGGACACGCTCGTACTGCGTGTGCAGGCCCTTGGCCTCCCCGAAGTCACCCTTACCGCAGAACGACGCCTGCGAGATCGTGTGGGCCCCGACCTTCGTCGCGCTGCCCGGTGAGCCCTCGAAGCTCGAAAGCACGCCGTCCACACGCTTCTTGAAGGTCGTCAGCGCCTCCATGCCACGCCTCAGGTCGGCGCTCCCACTGCCACCCATGTCCGCAGGAAGCACGATGCATTCCCTCCCCGTTGTCGTCGCCTGCCCGGGAATAACGCGCCCCCGAGCGTTCCTGTCTGCAACGCAACCACTCTAGTCAATTCATGTGACAGCCCCAACTGCCTTATGCAGCAGCTCTGCTACTACTGTGCGAGGCTTCACTCCTCCTTCACCATGCCCGGCGCACCTCGATGATCACTCCCGCAACGCGAGGCTAGTTGTGCAACGGGCGCCGGGTCATGAGTACTTCTACTCAGTCCCCGGGATCCGGTGCCCGCGCCTGCGCGCGTCCCGTATCGCCACCGCGCCCCCGGCCAGCCCCGCGACCAGCACCACCGCGCCCACCGCCACGTACGTCGCCAGGCGGGCGTTGCGTTCGTCCGGGGTCTCGCCCAGTTGCAGGGCGGCCGGGGCGGGGGCCTCCGCCTTGGAAAGACCCTCCCGGGGATCGGGGGACTGCAAGGGGTGATCGTCCTCGGTCAGGGCGCGGACCGGGTCGACGACGCCCCAGCCGACCAGACGGTCGCGGCCGGGCACGGAGCGTTCCGCGGTCTGTTCGATCTGCGCCACGATCTCGCGCGGGGTCCAGTCCGGGTGCTTGGCCTTGATCAGGGCCGCGACCCCGGCCACGTACGGGGCCGAGAAACTGGTGCCGTTGTCGGAGCAGTGGCCGCCCTTGGGGACGGTGGAGATCATGTCCACACCCGGTGCCGCGACGCCGACGAAGTCGCCGGACTGGGAGAAGGGGGCGCGTTCGTTGTTGCGGTCCGAGGCGGCGACGGCCAGGACGCCCGCGTAGGACGCCGGGTAGGTCTTCTTGACGTTGCCCCCGAGGCCGTCGTTGCCCGCGGAGGCGACGACCACGACGTTCTGGCGCAGCGCCTCGTCGACCGCCCGCTTCAGCCGCAGGTCGGGCGCCTCGGCGTTGGAGGTGTCCTGGGAGATGTTGATGACGCCGGCCCCGACCTTGACCGCGCGACGGATGGCGGCCGCGAGTCCCTCCGTCGTGCCGTGGCCCTCGGCGTCGTTCTGTTCGAGCGGGATGATCGTCGCCTCGGGTGCCAGGCCCACGAATCCGGTCTTCGGGGCGGGCCGGGCCGCGATGATGCCCGCGACCCGTGTGCCGTGGCCGACGGTGTCCGTCGTGCCGTTCCCCTTGCCGCGGGGGATCGGATCCCCGTTGTCGTCCTTCAGGTTCCCGGGCAGGAAGTTGTGTCCGGCGGCCGTGTCCACCGCGTGGGTGAGCTGGGGGTTCTGCACGTCCACGCCCGTGTCGATGACGGCCACGCGTACCCCCTTGCCCTTGGACTGGCTCCACAGTTCGTCCAGGAGGACGCGTTGCAGGGACCAGGGGCGGCTCGCGTACATCTTGTTCGGGAAGGCGCACTGGTCGGTCGAGGAGTCCGCGGTCGCGGCGGGCCCGAGGGCGGCCACGGCGGTGCAGGTGATCAGCGTCGCGGCGGCGAGGGCCGCGGCACGCGGGAATGTCGCGGTGGGCGCGTACGGCATGGACCGACCCCCCCGTCCCTAGGAGCCCTGCGGCTGGCGGGCCGCCGACGTCGACAGACGGGGGCCGGTCGACAGGAACGAGGACCACGCGACGGGGATCGGCGCCGGATCCACACCGGAGTAACCCAGGCTGATCTGGGCCAGCTCGGCCTCCTGCTCCAGCTGCTTGCGGTCCTTGGCCGTGGTGCCGATGCCCGCGTCGTCCGTGGCGCTGTCGTCGTTGGACTGCATCGCGTAGCGCAGGCCGGTGTCGGTCACCAGGAAGACGCCGCCCGCCCTGGTCTCCTCGCCCTGGAACTGGCGGTAGAGCTGACCGGAGCCGGGGGTGACGTACGCGCTGGTGGAGCCGGTCGGAAGGAGGGCCGGGAAGTCGGCGCCCGCCCAGGTGCTGAGCGTGGTCGTGCCGTGGTCCTTGTCGACGCTCCGCAGGACGTTGCAGACGGTGTTGCGGCCGCCCTTGCCGGTGCCCGCCTCGTTGACGGTCGCAGGTGAGTCGGCCGGCCAGTCGTGGTCCGCGTAGAACGCCCCCGATTCCGGGGTGAAGTCGGAGATCCTGACGTCGAGCGCGTCGGTCTGGGAGAGCCTTCCGAGGGTGGGGCTGCTGAGCAGCAGCTTCTCGGTGAAGTCCGAGACGGGCACCACCTTGCCCGGTTCGACGACGTAGTACTGGTCCCGGTCGCCGTTCGGAGCCTTGAGCAGCATGCCGACCTTGTCCGCCGCCGCGGGCAGACCGCCGCCGACACCGGCGTCGTCTCCGACCTTCCCCTGGACCTCCGGGAAGGTGATGCGGTCGCCGCGGTGCAGGGTCTCCAGCCACTCCTGGGTGACCCGCTGGGGTGCGCGGCCGGAGCCCACGAGGGTGCGCAGCAGGAACTCGTTGTCCTTGTCCACCTCGTACGACTTGCCGTGCGCGTCCACGATGTAGCGGGTCTTGTCCGGTCCTACGACGTACAGCAGATCTCCGCCGTGCAGCTTCTGCCCGCCGCCCTCGGTCCTGTCCGTGTCGCGGGAGGCGAGGACGAAGGCGGCCTTCTGGATGGACCCGCCGCCCGCGCTCGGGCGTTCGCAGACGGCCCAGCGCTTCGTGGAGCCCGCCTCCGAGGCCGCGGGCAGGCGGTCGGGCGCGTAGGGGATGCCGATCGTGACGCCGCGCGGGATGGTGCCCTTGTCGAGGATCGACTCGTCGACGGTGACGACCTCGCCCTTGCCCGTCTTGAGGAGGAGCTTCGCGGACGCCATGTTGAGGACCGGGTGCAGCTGCACCTTGCCGTCCGTCCTGAGTACCACGTAGCGGGTGGTGGAGTCGCTGGCGATGATCACCTTCTCGCCGACGGTGTCCCAGCCCTGCGGGGCCGTCGGTTTGAACATCCCCCACGCCCCGAAGGCTGCCAGGATGACGACCCCGACGACGGTGCCCGGCAGCACGGCCCGCAACGGGCGCGGCGCCCCCTCCTCCGAGCCGTCCGGGGACGACTGGACGAAGGACGCGAGCATGCGGCGCTTCGCGAAGGTGTAGGCGTTGAGCTGGTCCCGCCGAGATGCCATGTGTGCCTGTGTCTCCCCGTGTCTCGCCCTGCCCGCGCCCGGGGGTCCCGTCCCCCGCCCTCCGCTGTCGGACCGGCCCCCTACTATGCCTGGTAAGGGGGCGGCTTGGTGGTGCGGGTAGGGTATCGGCGCCTCAAGGGCCCTGTGTGGTGGCGTTGTTCCAGTGAGTTGTGAGGAAAACGGGGGGATGAAGTGATGGCTTCCGGAGCGCGGTTCCGGTCGCGTGACCGGTCGCGGGAGCGGGACTCCTCCGCGTCCCGGCCGCAGCCGCCCGGGACACCCGACCGGTCCGGGCAACCCGGGCCGCGTACCGGTGCGTTGCACCTCAAGGTGCGCGCCGGGCAGTCAGGATCGTTCCGCTTGCAACGAGTCGTCCTGCTGGAGATCGCCGCCGCCGCGCTGCTCGTCGGATGGGTCGTCTCCCCCTTCGCCCTGGTCCCCGCGGCCGTGCTCGCGGTCGTGCTGGTCCTGCTCGCCCTCGTGCGGCGCCGAGGCCGCTCGCTTCCCGAATGGCTCGCGACGGCAAGGGCGTTGCGTGTCCGTCGGCGCCGCGCGGCCGGTACGCCGATCCGGCCCGGTACGGAGCCCGGCCTCGCCCCGGCCGTGGAGTGCGACCCCAGCCTGCGCACCTCCGCCTACAACGCCCGCGACCGGCGCCCGGTCGGTGTCATCGGGGACGGCACGTTCCTGACGGCCGTCCTCCAGGTGGAGTCCGACGCGACCGCGCTGCGCGCCGAGCGGAGCCGCCGGCCGCTGCCCCTGGGACTGGTGCGGGACGCGCTGGAAGTGGACGGCATCCACCTGGAGTCGGCGCAGATCGTGCTGCACACGCAGCCCGCGCCCGCCCTGCACCTGCCCCAGCAGTCCGTGGCCGTCAGCAACTACGCGCCGTTGCAGGAGCAGACCGGGGCACCCGCCGTGCGCATCACCTGGATCGCGCTGAAGCTCGATCCGGAGCTGTGCCCGGAGGCGGTGGCCGCGCGCGGAGGCGGACTCGTCGGCGCGCAGAAGTGCGTCGTACGCGCCGCGGACCACCTCGCGAGCCGGCTCACGGGGGCGGGCTTCCGTACGACGCTGCTGAACGAGGAGGAGCTGACCGCGGCGGTGGCCACCTCGGCGTGCGCGAACCCCCTGGTGACGGCGGAGGCCGGACGAACGGACCTGCCGGCACGCCGGACCGAGGAGTCCAGCCGCAGTTGGCGCTGCGACAACCGCAGACACACGACGTACTGGGTGCGGCGCTGGCCCCAGTTGGGCGGTTCCGGCGGCCCGTCGCTGCCCCAACTCGTCGCGCTGCTCACGGCCGTGCCCGCGCTGGCGACCACCTTCAGTCTCACCCTGCGACGCGGGGAGCGTCAGAACGTGTCGCTGTGCGGACACCTGCGGGTGACCGGGCGCGGCGACGACGAACTGGTCGCCGCGCGCCGCGCGCTGGAGGACGCCGCGCGACGGGCCGGCACGGGACTGACCCGGCTCGACCGCGAGCAGCTTCCGGGTGTGCTCGCCACGCTGCCGCTCGGGGGTGTTCGCTGATGTCCATGACCTCATCCGGAACCACCGCGTCGGGGTCCTTCGGGACGTCGGGGATTCCCGGGGCCGGTCCGTCGGGTTCTCCCGACGTGCAGGGGACCCCGGCCGCGCAGCGTCCGCGTGGCCTGCTGCGCAGCGGCTTCGGTCTGATCGGCCCCCGGCACGGGCGGCATGTGCTGTCCGTGGATCAGGTGGACTCGCTGGCGCTGCCCATCGGGGACGACGGGGTCGTCATCGGCGTGGACGCCGGGGGGCAGCCCGCCGTGCTCGGGCTCAACCGTCCGACGCCGTACGACGTCGTCCTGATCGGCGGGCTGTGGACCGCGCAGGTGCTCGCACTGCGCGCGGCGGCCACCGGGGCGCGCGTCGCCGTCGAGACGGGGCGGGCGCAGGCCTGGATGCAGATGGTGCACGCCATGGGCGGCGGGCAGAACGGCATGAGTGTGCACGACGTGGGGCGGGTTCCGCCGCAGGGCGCCTCCGCGGGCAACCCGGTGCTGGTGGTGCGCGACTGCGGAATGCGCCCGCCGCGCGGGCGGGTGGTGGCCGGCCCCTGGCAGTCGATCCTGACGCTGTTGCCGTACCTCAGCCCGGTGGCCCCGCGGCTGCTGCGACAGGCGCGGCTCGTGGGTGTGCAGCGGGTCTCGCCGGACGAGGCCGCGGAGATCGGGCGGGCACTGGCGCTTCCCCGGGACGACGTGGACTCGCTGCCGACACTCACCGACGGTGTCACGCTGTGGTGCGCCGACCGCGACCGGCAGTACGTGATGACGCAGCCCACGGATGCCGAGACCGGACTGTTCGGTACGCCGCGAAGGATGGACTGAGCGGGCGCGACGCCGGTGCGGGTCCGGCCCAATCCCAGTCCGTGCTGCGGCACTTCCGGACAGGAGTCGGGCGTTTCAGGCCGATTACCCCCTCTCGCTACCGACTTGTTCACCAGGATTGCCCGATTTGTTTCGTCCTATGACGCGTGCGTACGCCGCTTCTGGGCAGGGTGTGACGAAGTGGGCCTGTGCGGAGGGGTGGACGGGCCTGCCGTCGTGACGCCTGTGGTGATTAGGCTGGGACCGGACGCGACACCACACCGTCGGCCGACCCGCCGGCAGACCGCCCGCGTCCCGCGGGGCCGGTCGGGCGCGTCGGACGGCGTCGGACGCCGTCCGGCCAAGAGATTCAGATGAAGAGAACGGTCGCCCCGGCTCGGTATCGAGGGTGCTTGACCACACCAGGAGGAACTGTGAACAGCGATCGGGACGGGATCCGCGGGGGCTGGGCCGCACCCGGCGATGACCAGTCCGACGCGGAGTCCGCCGTCGAGGCGACGGGCGAGTTCACCATCGACTACGCACCGCCCGCCTGGTACACGCAGAACGCGTCGGCCGGTTCGGCACCGGCGTCGCAGGCCCCGGTTCCCGGGGTGCCCGCCGCTCCGGCTCCACCGGGCCCTCAGGGACCGTCGCTGCCACCGGGACCGCCGGTGACCCAGGTTCCCCCGGTGCCGCCCGCGCCGATGCCGCACGCCGCCTGGTCGCAGCCGGTCGTACCGGCCGGCCAGGAGGGTGCCGCGGCCGGTGACATCGAGAGCGGCGCGACCATGCGGATCTCCGCCGCCGCGCTCAAGCGTGAGTTCGCGGAGCGGTCCGCGGGAGAGCACGCCGCCGAGGCCGGCGGTCCGGTCGCGGGCGGGGCGGGCGGTGACGCCGCCGCCGTCTCCGGGGAGGAGCCGGCCGGTGCCGGGCCGGCCGGCGGTGACGCGGCCGGCGGTGACTTCGAGTTGAGCGCTCCGGTGCCGCAGGGCGCGGTGCCGGGTGCGGAGCCGGGCTCGGGGTCGGGGTCGCCCGAGGCTTCCGGCGCGTCCGCGGTGGGCGAGGACGCGTCCTCGCATCCGGAGAGCGCGGACACCGACGTGAGCGGGCCGGACAGCGCCGGGAGCGTCGGCTCCATGGGCGCCGACACCGGTGCCGAGCCCGATGCCGTGGAGCCCGTCGATGAGCGGGAGCAGGAGTCCGCGGACTCCGGGGCCGACGTGACGGACCGAGCTGTCGACACGGACGGCCCGGACGCGGAGGGCGCCACGAACGCCGCCACCGCCACCGATGTCGGCGACGACTGCGGCAATGTCGGTGGCGCTGACGGCGACGACGACGGCTCGGAGGCCGGGCGGCCCGATGCCGTCGCCTCCCCGGAAGTTCCGTCGCAGCACCCCGGAGGCCAGGACACCGGACCGCGGGACGGCGTGGTCGCGGGTGCCGACCCGTCGGACACCCCGCACGGGAGCGCGGCGCCGGACGCCGGAGCGGACGTACCCGTGGACGCGCCCGAAGCGGCGCCCGCCTGGACTCCCCCGCCGATGGCGCGGGGCGCGCTGCCGCCGCTGCCGCCCGCCTACCAGCCCGCCGCCCCGGCGCCGGCCGCGCAGTGGCCCTCACCCGGGCCGGTGGCACCGCCCGCGCCCGAGACCCCGCAGCATCCGCACCCCTCGGCTGCGCAGGCCCCCGTGCAGCCTCCTGTACCGCCGCGGCCCGCCGACACCGGGGCGCAGCCGCCCGTGCCGCCCCGGCAGCCCGATTTCCAGCCCCAGCAAGCCCAGGTCCAGCCGCACCAGCCGCCGGCCCAGCCGCAACCGCCGTTCCAGCCGCCGACCGCGCAGCCCGCGCCCCCGGCCTGGGACCCGCAGGCCGCACCGCCCGTGCCGCGACCGGTACCCCCGACGCCCGCCCCGGCAGCCCCGGCCCCGCAGCAGGACGGCTACGGCTTCCCGCGGCAGGGACCCCCCGTCCCGCCCGTGCCCGCTCCCGTGCCGCAGGCGGCGTACGGCTTCCCCCAGCCGGGCGCCCCGGCCCCCCAGCATCCCGCGCCGCAGGACGGCTACGGCTTCCCGCAACCCGGAGTCCCGACCCCTGCCGCACCCAACCCCCCGGCCCCGCCCACCGGTTACGGATTCCCGCAGCAGGGCCCGCCGGTCCCGCCCGCGCCGCAGGACGGCTACGGCTTCCCGCAACCCGGAGTTCCGGCTCCCGCCGTGCCCAACCCCCCGGCTCCGCCCACCGGTTACGGATTCCCGCAGCAGGGTGCCCCGGCTCCCCAGCCGCCCGTACCCCAGGTGCCCGGCCCGGATGCCCCCGCGTCGCAGGCCCCGGGCCCGCAGCCGGCCTACGGCTTCCCTCCCCACGCCCAGCCGCCCGCGCACGCCCAGCCGCACATCCCCGCGCAGTACCAGCCGCACCCGGGCCTGCCGCCCGAGGCGCCGCACCCCACGCAGCACGTGCAGCCGCAGCAGCAGCACCAGCCGCAGCCTCCCCAGCAGCCCCCCGTGGATCCCCGCAGCGGGACCGCCTGGCCGCAGCCCGTCCAGCACGACCAGCGGCAGCCCACCAACCCCTCCGCCGCGCCTCTCGGGTACACCGCCGCGGTGGAGCTGTCCTCCGACCGTCTGCTCAACAACAAGAAGCAGAAGGCCAAGAGCGGTCGCCCCGGCGGCAGTTCCTCCCGGTTCAAGCTGGGCGGCAAGAAGGAGGAGGCCGAGCGGCAGCGGAAGCTGGAGCTGATCCGGACGCCGGTGCTGTCGTGCTACCGGATCGCGGTCATCAGCCTCAAGGGCGGTGTCGGTAAGACGACCACCACCACCGCCCTCGGCTCCACGCTCGCCACCGAGCGGCAGGACAAGATCCTCGCCATCGACGCCAACCCGGACGCGGGAACGCTCGGGCGCCGGGTACGGCGGGAGACCGGGGCCACCATCCGCGACCTCGTGCAGGCGATCCCGTACCTCAACTCGTACATGGACATCCGGCGGTTCACGTCCCAGGCGTCGTCCGGGCTCGAGATCATCGCCAACGACGTCGACCCGGCCGTCTCCACGGCCTTCAACGACGAGGACTACCGGCGCGCGATAGACGTGCTGGGCAAGCAGTACCCGATCATCCTGACCGACTCCGGCACGGGCCTGCTCTACAGCGCCATGCGCGGGGTGCTCGACCTCGCCGACCAGCTCATCATCATCTCCACGCCCTCGGTCGACGGTGCGAGCAGCGCGAGTACGACGCTGGACTGGCTGTCGGCGCACGGGTACGCGGATCTCGTCTCGCGCTCCCTCACCGTCATCTCCGGGGTGCGCGAGACCGGCAAGATGATCAAGGTGGAGGACATTGTCAGCCACTTCGAGACGCGCTGCCGCGGTGTCGTGGTGGTGCCGTTCGACGAGCACCTGGCCGCGGGCGCCGAGGTCGACCTCGACATGATGCGGCCCAAGGTGCGGGAGGCGTACTTCAACCTCTCCGCCATGGTCGCCGAGGACATCGTGCGTCACCAGCAGTCGCACGGCCTGTGGACGAACGACGGCAACCCGCCGCCGGTGGCCGCCCCGCCGATGCCGCGGCAGCCGCAGTACGCGTACCCGCAGGACGTACCCGTACCGGGCGGTCAGGGCGTCCCCGGCCCGCCGATGGCCGGCCCGCCGCCGTCCGGACAGCCGGTTCCCGGCGGGCCCCACCCGTACCAGCAGGGCGGCCCCTACCCCCAGCAGCCCGGCCCGCCCCTCCCTCCGCCGCAGCCGGGACAGGCGTACCCCCCGCCCCCGCAGCCGGGTCAGTCCGCCGCGGGCCGTCCTTTCGAGGACGGTCAGCCCTATCCGCCCCACCAGGGCCACACGCCGCCCCCGCCGCCCCCCGCGTCCCCTCAGCAGTAGCCGGAGACCATCACCCGAACGGCCCCTTCCGAGGGGCCGGTTCCCGCCAGGGCCCGCACCGTCCTTCCACGGTGCGGGCCTTCGCGTGTCCAGGGGCGAAAGGAAGCGTCACCCCCTGGCCAGGAGGGCTTCACCGGTCTGAACCAATGAGCGAATATTCCGCGCCAACTCGTTATTTCCGCAGGCCACATGGGGTCCACCTGCCGTTGACTCGCGGAGACCGCCGCTGATAGACACACACATCAACCCCGCCGGCGCCCCCCGTTCACCCCTGATCCATTAGTTCAACCAGCCATCCCCGTGCGAGCGATGACGCGAGGTCACCGACCCATGAACAGACAAGATCAGCTCACCGGAGGACGCCCGCGTCTCAGGCTCCTCGCCGCCGCGGGCGCCGCCGCCCTCACTCTCACCGCCGCTCTCGCGACGCCGCTCGATCCGGCCCCGCAGCAGGCCCGGGCCGCGGAGGGCAAGAACGTCCTCACCGTCGCGGTCGCGCAGAGCGTCGACTCGCTCAGCCCCTTCCTGGCGTCGCGCCTGGTCAGCACGAGCATCCACCGGCTCATGTACGAGTACCTGACCAACTACGACCCGGCGGACAACCACGCGATCCCCGGCCTCGCCACCAAGTGGGCGCCGTCCGCCGACAAGCTCACCTGGACCTACACGATCCGCTCGAACTCCAAGTGGTCGGACGGCAAGCAGGCCACCGCCGAGGACGCGGCGTGGACCTTCACCAAGATGATGACCGACCCGAACGCGGCCACCGCGAACGGCAGCTTCGTCGGCAACTTCAGGAAAGTCACCGCCCCGAGCCCCACCAAGCTGGTCATCGAGCTGAAGAAGCCGCAGGCCACCATGGCCGCCCTCGACGTCCCGATCGTGCCCCGGCACATCTGGGAGAAGGTCGGGGACTTCTCCAAGTTCAACAACGACAAGAGCTTCCCGATCGTCGGCAACGGGCCGTTCATCCTGACGGACTACAAGCCCGACAGCTATGTGCGGCTGAAGCCCAACAAGACCTTCTGGCGGGGAGCACCCAAGTTCGACGAGCTGGTGTTCAAGTACTACAAGGACGGTGACGCGGCCGTCGCCGCCCTGCGGAAGGGCGAGGTGTCGTTCGTCTCCAATCTGACGCCCGCTCAGTCCGCCGCGCTCAAGGGCCAGTCGGACATCAAGGTCAACGACGCCCCCGGCCGCCGTTTCTACGCCCTCGCCACCAATCCCGGCGCCCAGGCCGCGAACGGGGACCGGTTCGGCGACGGAGCCGGGTCCCTGCTCGACCAGAAGGTGCGCCAGGCGCTGTTCATGGCGGTCGACCGGAGCACCCTCGTCGACAAGGTCTTCCAGGGCCACGCCGTCGAGGGCGAGGGATACATCCCGCCGCGGTTCTCCACGTACTACTGGAAGCCGTCGGCGGGTCAGAGCCTCGGATACGACCCGGCGAAGGCGGCCCAGCTCCTGGACCAGGCCGGATACAAGAAGAACGGCGACGGCAAGCGCGTCGAGAAGAACGGCAAGCCGATCAACTACCGGCTGCTGTGCCACGCCACCGACCCGAACGACAAGGCGGTCGGGCAGTACCTGAAGGAGTGGTTCGGCAAGCTGGGCATCGGCGTCACCCTCGACTGCCTGGACAACGTGACGGACCCGTGGCTCGCGGGCAAGTACGACCTGGCCTTCGACGGCTGGTCCGTCAACCCCGACCCCGACTTCGTGCTGTCGATCCACACCTGCGCGGCGCTGCCCGCCACGCCCAAGGACACGGGCGCGACGGACAACTTCATCTGCGACAAGAAGTACGACGAGCTGTACGGCCGGCAGCTCGCCGAGTACGACACCGCCAAGCGGGCGGAGACCGTCAAGCAGATGGAGTCGCGGCTGTACGACACCGGGTACATGAACGTCATGGCGTACCCGAACGCGGTGGAGGCCTACCGCACCGACCAGATCAAGTCGATCGAGACGATGCCGAGGGCGGCCGGGAACATCTACGGCCAGGACGGCTACTGGAGCTGGTGGTCGGCGGTTCCGGCGGGCTCCTCCGGTGCGTCCTCCGACGGTTCGGGCTCGACGGGCGTCATCATCGGCATCGTCGCGGGCGTGGTCGTCCTCGTGGGCGCCGGGGCGTTCTTCGCGACGCGTCGCCGGGCCACGGCCGAGGACCGCGAATAGCGCGCCCCACACCCCCCGGGCACTCCATGGACGTACGAGCGAATGAGTAGTTCATGACCGCTGAGGCAACACCCTCGCTGGTCGAGGCGACCGACGGTCCGGCCGACGCCGGACCGTCGGTCCGCGGGCCACGGGCGCGCACCACGACCGCGTATCTGCGCTATGTGGCGGGCAAGTTGGGCGGCGCGGCCGTCTCGCTGCTCGCCGTCCTCGTCACCAGTTTCTTCCTCTTCCGGCTCATCCCCGGCGATCCGGTCAAGTACATGACCGGCGGCCGGCAGGTGTCCGCCGAGCAACTGGCCCACTACCGGACGGAGTTCGGGCTCGACCTGCCGCTCTGGGAGCAGTTCACCGACTACTGCGGCAAGGCGCTCACCGGTGACCTGGGCACTTCGTACCAGTTCCGTGCTCCCGTCATCGACAAGATCACCGAAGCGCTGCCGAACACCCTGCTCCTGACCGTCACGGCGTTCGTCCTTTACACGGCGCTCGGCATCTTCCTCGGCACCCGCTCCGCCTGGCGCAACGGCGGGCTGAGCGACCGCCTCAACACCGGGCTGGCGCTGACGCTGTACTCGATCCCGTCCTTCTGGCTCGGGCTGCTGCTCATCATCGTCTTCTCGGTGGGCGTGGGTCCGGTCCCGGGCCTGTTCCCGACCGGCGGCATGGAGTCGGGGGGCAAGGAGGGCTTCGCGTACGTCCTCGATGTCGCCCACCACCTGGTCCTGCCCGTCGTGACGCTGGTCGCCGTCGAGTACGGGCAGACACTGCTGGTCACCCGCTCGGCGCTGCTGGACGAGATGGGCAGCGACTACCTGACCACGGCACGGGCCAAGGGCCTGCGCGACGATCTCGTACGGCGCCGCCACGCCGTGCCCAACGCACTGCTGCCGACCGTCACGCTGATCTTCATCAACCTCGGCCGGACGGTCGCGGGCGTGATCCTCGTCGAGACCGTCTTCTCCTGGCCGGGCCTCGGCGGCCTGTTCTACCAGGCGCTGAGCGTGCCCGATCTGCCCCTGGTCCAGGGGCTGTTCTTCGTCTTCGCGGCGGCGGTGGTCGTGATGAACACGCTGGCCGACCTGATCTATCCGCTGCTGGACCCACGGGTGGGCCGATGACCACCACCGAGTCGGACGGGCCGATGACAACCGAATCCACCGCGGCCGAACAGGCCGTCACCGCGGACGCGAAGAGCTCCCGCACCCTCGCCAGGCAACGCCGCCGCGACTCCGCCGTCCGCTTCTGGCGGCAGTACCGCACCCACCGGGCCGGCGTCCTCGGCCTCGCCGCGCTCACACTCTTCGCCCTCATCGCCGTGACGGCGCCGCTGACCGTCGGCTCCCACGTGCAGAGCGTGACCGACGCGCCGGGCCGGCCGATGGAGAGTCCCAGTGCCCGATTCCCGCTGGGCACCGACCAGTTCGGGCGCAACCTGCTCGGACTCGTGGTGTGGGGCGCCCGGGTCTCCCTGCTCGTCGGGCTGCTCGCCGCCGTGCTCTCGGTCGCGATCGGCGCCCTCATCGGGATCACCGCGGGCCACTTCCGCGGCTGGTACGCGACCGTGCTGATGCGGATCACGGACTGGTTCCTGGTGATGCCGACGCTGGTCCTCGCGATCGCGCTGGCGACCGTGATGACCCGTTCGCTCGGCACGATCATCCTGGCGATCGGCGTCACCACCTGGCCGACGACGGCCCGGCTGGTCCGCGCGCAGACCCTCGCCGTCGAATCGCGGCCCTACATCGAACGGGCCAAGGCCCTCGGCGGCGGCCACTGGCACATCATGACGCGGCACGTGCTGCCCAATGTGATGCCCCTGGTACTCGCCCAGACGACCCTGATCATCTCCTCGGCGATCCTCGCCGAGGCGACGCTCGCGTTCCTCGGGCTGGGCGATCCCACGATCGTGTCCTGGGGCGGGCTGCTCCAGGACGCGCGGGAGGCGGGCGCGGTCAGCGCCGGGAAGTGGTGGTACCTGGTTCCGCCAGGGATCGCGATCGCGGTCGTCGCGCTCGCGTTCACCCTGTGCGGGCGTGCGGTCGAGTCGGTTCTCAACCCGAAGCTGGGGGTGACCCGTTGAGCACTCCGGTGGACACTCCCGCGAGGCAGCCCCTGCTGGCGGTCAGAAACCTCGAAGTGACGTACGCGGGCGGGGCGGCCGCCGTACGCGGCGTGGACCTCTCGCTCGACGCGGGACAGAAACTCGGCATCGCGGGCGAGTCCGGCTGCGGAAAGTCCACGCTGGCCCTCGCGCTGCTGCGGCTGCTGCCCGCGGGCACCCGCACGAGCGGGGAGATCCTGCTCGACGGCGAGGACGTGCTGACGATGAAGTGGGGCCGGGTACGGGCGGTCCGCTGGGCGGGCGCCTCGATCGTCTTCCAGGGAGCGATGCACTCCCTGAACGCCGTGCACCGCGTCGGCGACCAGATCGCCGAGCCGATCCTGCTGCACAAGAAGGCGACCCCGGCGGCCGCCCGGAGGAAGACCGGCGAACTGCTGGAACACGTGGGTCTGCCCGCCGCCCGCGCGGACGCCTACCCGCACGAGCTCTCCGGCGGACAGCGCCAGCGCGTCATGATCGCCATGGCGCTGGCCTGCGACCCCCGGCTCGTCATCGCCGACGAACCGACCACGGCGCTCGACGTGATGATCCAGGCGCAGATCCTCCGCCTGATCGAACAGCTCGTGAGCGAGCAGGAGCTGGGCCTCCTCATGATCAGCCACGACCTCGCGGTCCTGGCTGACACCTGCGACCGGCTCGCCGTGATGTACGCGGGCCGCATCGTCGAGGAGGGGCCCGCCCGGCAGGTGTACGACGACGCCCGGCACCCCTACGGCAAGGCCCTGTCCGCGGCCTTTCCGCGCATCGGGGACAGCGCCTCGCGGTTCGCGCCGCGCGGCCTGCCCGGCGATCCCCCGGACCCCTCCGCACTCCCCTCCGGCTGTACGTTCCACCCCCGGTGCCCGGTGGCGCTGGACTCGTGCGCCGGGCAGGACCAGGGACTGCGGGACGCGGGCGCGGGACGGTGGGCGGCCTGCGTGCACGTGGACACGGCCGCCGGAGCGGCAGAACCAGTCAGGAGCACGCCATGACGAACCCGCCCGCGCCGTCGTCCCCCGTACCGGCGGCGACACCGGCGCCCGCGCTCGCACCGCCGCTGCTCAGCGCCGAGGGACTGCACGTCTCCTTCCCCGGACGGCGCGGTGCCGCCCGCGCCCGTGCCGTCGACGGGGTCGACCTCGACATCCGCCGCGGCGAGATCGTCGCGCTGGTCGGCGAGTCCGGCTGCGGCAAGACGACGCTCGCCCGTTCCCTGCTCGGTCTCGTCCCGCCCACCGGCGGTCGTGTGACCTTCGACGGCGGGCCGCTCGACTACTCCTCGCGCGCCCTGAAGGCCTACCGCAAGCGCGTCCAACTGGTCCTCCAGGATCCGAGCGGCTCGCTCAACCCCCGGCACACGGTGTACGACGCGGTGGCCGAGGGGCTGCGCATCCACGGGTACGGGGGCGACGAACAGGCGGCCGTCGCGGAGGCCCTCTCCCGGGCCGGTCTGCGTCCGCCCGAGCGTTTCTTCCTGCGTTACCCGCACGAACTGTCCGGGGGCCAGCGTCAGCGCGTCGTCATCGCGGGCGCGCTCGTCCTGGAGCCCGAACTCATCGTCGCCGACGAGCCGGTGGCCTCCCTCGACGCGTCGGTACGGGGCGAGATCCTCGCCCTGCTCCTGCGGCTGCGCGCCGAACTCGGCCTGTCCGCCCTGGTGGTCACCCACGACCTGGGCCTGGCGTGGAACATCGCCGACCGGGTCGCGGTGATGTACCTGGGCCGGATCGTGGAGACGGGCGAGGTCGCCGAGGTCCTGACAGCGCCCCGACACCCGTACACCCAGGCCCTGTTGTCGGTTCTCCCGGAGGCACCGGGCGCTCCGGTCGTGCTCACCGGTGAACCCCCGGACCCGTCCCGCATCCCCTCGGGCTGCCGCTTCCACGCGCGCTGCCAGATCCTGGCGGGCGGGGAGGCCGAACGGGCGGGCGTCGCGGACGCGTGCCGCGGGCAGGACCTGCCGGTGCTGGGCGGCGGCGGGGAGGCGCAGGTGGCGTGCCACTACTGGGCGGCGACGGTCGGTACGTGAGGTGCGGGCCGGTACGTGAACCGGGGTGACCGGGGGCGGTGGCTCGGGTGGGCGCGCCTGCCAGGTCGAACGGGAGTGGCCGGTTCCGGTTCCGAGTCCGGCTCCGGCTCCGGCTCCGGCTCCGGCTCCGGCTCCGGCTCCGGCTCCGGCTCCGGTGAGACCGGCATGGTCCGCCCTGCCTCACGGGGCCGCCGACGTCTGAGGAAACAGGAGTGGCCGGTGCCCGGTGAGGGCGCCGGCCACGCGGCTGTGTGCCGGACGGCTACAGGGCGCCGTACGCCTCGATCAGTTCCATGGACCGCTTCACGTCGTCGGCGATGGCTTCGAGCAGTGCCTCGATGGACTCGAACCGGGCCTGGCCGCGGACGAAGGCGAGGAAGTCGACGGCGACATGCAGGCCGTACAGGTCGAGGCCGACACGGTCGATGGCGTAGGCCTCCACCGTCCGCTCGGTCCCGTCGAACTGCGGGTTCGTGCCGACGGAGATCGCCGCGGGCATCGCTTCGTCCCCGACATGCAGCCAGCCGGCGTAGACACCGTCGGCGGGGATGGCGGTGTGCGGGAGGGTCTCGACGTTGGCCGTCGGGAAGCCGAGCTCGCGGCCGCGCTGGGCGCCGCGGACGACGATGCCCTCGACGCGGTGCGGGCGGCCCAGGATCTCGCGCGCGCCCTCCACATCGCCCTCGGCGACCAGCCGCCGCGTCATGGTCGAGGAGAAGGGCTCACCGCCGCCGGCCGCACCGCTCACGGAGAGCTCCACCACCTCGACCTCGAAGTCGTACGTCTCGCCCTGCTCGCGCAGGAAGTCGACATTGCCGGCGGCCTTGTGACCGAAGCGGAAGTTCGGGCCCTCCACGACGGCCTTGGCGTGCAACTTGTCGACCAGCACCTTCGCCACGAACTCGGCGGGCGACAGCTTCGAGAACTCGGTCGTGAAGGGGAGGATCAGCAGCGCGTCGACGCCCAGCCCGGCCATCAGCTCGGCGCGGCGGTGGTGCGGGGCGAGCAGCGGCGGGTGGCTGCCCGGCCGGACGACCTCGCTCGGGTGCGGGTCGAAGGTGACCACGACGGAGGGAACACCCAGCTCCCGGGCCCGGTCCACCGCATGGCTGATGATCAGCTGGTGTCCGCGGTGCACCCCGTCATAGGAACCGATGGTGACGACGCTGCGCCCCCAGTCCTGGGGGATGTCCTCCAAGCCACGCCAGCGCTGCACTGTGACCGCTCCTTGTCGAACCCGTGTCCGTGATTGCCTCATTCGCAGCTCTAAGGGTGCCATGCCGCGTGCTCCCGGTTCGCATCGGCATCGAGCTGTGACGCGGAGCACGAGAACCTGACCAAGGCCTGACTCAAGCGGGGACCCGCAGGCCGGCCAGATTCTCGATCATGCGGCGGGTGCTCGGGCCGACCACTCCGGCCCACTCCTCGGGGGCGCCGGCCAGCCAGCGGGCCACCATCGCGGCGAATCCCGGCGCCTGGCGGGCCAGCTCGACGAGGCCGCGGTCGAAGCAGGTGGCCCCGGCCGGGGTGCGCACCAGCAGCCGGCCCGTGCGGTGCACCAGTTCCCGGGTGGGTTCCTCGCCCCGGCGGGCCATGCCCTCCGCGGCGGCCCGCAGCAGGGTGCCGAGGACGGCCGGGTCGCGCTCGTGCGCGAGCAGCAGATCCAGCAGCTCACGCCGCAGCTCCCGGGAGGCACGAGTGCCCGGCGCGGCCAGCACGGTCGCGAGGGCCGACCGCACCGGGGCCGGGCAGCCGATCAGCAGTCCCGTGACCAGCGGGAAGAGCGCCGTGCGCGCGACGGACCCGTGGGCGAGACGACGGTCGACGTAGGCGGCCATGTGCGTGGCGGCCTCCGGGCGCAGCTCCACCATCTCCCGTACGAGCGCGGCGACGCGGTGGGCGAGCGCGGGGGTGGTGACGTCGGCGAGCGTGCGCAGTGCCTCGGCCGGGTCCGCGCCGGGCTGCCGCAGCCGGGCCCGGAACGCGGCGAACACCGGGTCGGGGTGTGAGGCGAGGGCGGGGACCAGGGCGCGGGCGGGCAGCTGCGCGTCACCCGCCGCGAACCGCTCCAGCGCCTGCGGCAGATACGCGGCCCGGCTCCGCGGATCCCGTACGAGCAGGCCGAGCGCTCCGCCGTGCAGGGTGCAGTCGGCGGGGCGCGACAGCAGGGCGAGCGCCGCGTAACGCAGCAGGGCGCGGTCGGCCTCGGTGCGTACGTGCGGCGCGGCGCGCAGTCCGTACGCCACCGCCGCCACCCGCCGGGCCGGGCGTGCGTCGTGCGCCCACCGGTCGACGGCGCGGCAGACCGCCGACGGCTCCTCCTCGGCGAGCGCGGCGAGCAGCTCGTCGGCCCGGCGGTGCGCGCTGTCCACCAGGGCCTCCGCCAGGTCGTCCAGGGCGCGCCGCCGGTGGGCGTAGAGCAGTGCCTGCGCCGCGGTGGCCACCGTCGCGTGGGGCGTCGCGGGCAGGGGGCGGTCGTCGTGGAACCAGGTGATGAGGTGGGGTGCCACGCCGGTGGGGTCGGCGGCGAGGAGCCGGGCCACGGCGTCCAGGTAGCGGGGGGTACGGGTGTCTTCCGGCGTGCGGGTGGCTTCCGGAGGGACGGTGTTTCCCGACGCGCGGGTGCCTACCGGCGTACGGGTGCCTACCGGCGTCTGGAGGAGAGTGGCGGCCCTGTCGTCCGGCACTCCGACCACGGGGGTCGCAGGGGCCAGACCCGTGCCGAGCCGCACCAAGCCGGCCGAGGCGATGTCGGCCGGGGCCATGTCGATCAGACCCATGTCGGCCCGAGCCATGTCGGCCGAGGCGCCGTCGTCCGTGGTCGTGTCGTCCGGGCCCGCCTGCCGCGGCGCCTCGTCCGCGACGACCAGGCTCCTGAGCAGGTCGAGCCGCCCCGTCCGCGGCAGCGGCAGCGCCTCCCAGAAGGACGGCCCGAACTCGGCCGGAACTCCCCGGCCCTCCGCCCTCCACCGCACGATCCGCTCGGCGAGCAGCTCCAGGACCCCCGTGTACGGGGTGGCGTCCGGCAGCCGCAGCACGACGTCGGCGAAGAGTCGTGTGGCCCACCAGACGGGGTCCTCCGGCGGCGCGGGCGCGTCCGGCAGGAGGGCGTCCAGGGCGTGGACCAGTTCTTCGAGTCGAGGGGTCAGCGCCGCCGCGTCCTGTTGACGGGCCAGGAGGAGCAGGGCCTCGACGACCGGCCCGATGCGGTGTCGGGGGACGGGAAGGATGCGCGGGCCGGTGCGGACGGCGGGCCGGGAGCCACGGGACCGGCGGCGGCGCGGCGCGCCCGTCCCGGTCTCCGGTCCCGGCGCTCCCCCCGGTCCCGCCTCGGCCGACGGAGCTGTCCGCCGGGCGGGTACCCGCTCGGCTTCCGTCCCGGACGGGGACGGCACCCGGACCCCGGCGGCCTGGGCCGTGTCACGGCTCCGGTGGACCAGTGCGTGCAGGGCCGCGTCCAGGTCCAGATGGGTGCCCTGGATCCAGTCGGCGAGTTCTTCGTGGGCGAAGCGGTAGCCGTTGCCCGCGGGGACCAGGAGACGCTCGGTGAGGACGGCGGAGGCCCAGCCGGTGGTCCGGCCGGAACGGCGCCCCGAAGCGGGCCCCCAAGGGAAGACGGCTTCGAAGGACTCGCGGTCCAACTGGCCCTGCCCCGGACCGAGACAGCGCCTCGCGGCTTCGTGCACCCGGCCGGAGACCTGCGCGGCGAGCCGTCGTACGGCGCTGCCGCGCACCCCGTTCGCCGCCGCGAGCCGAACCGCGACGCGCAGGCACATCAGGTCCAGATGGGCACCGAGGACGTCGTGCCGGTCGAGCCGCCCGGCGGGGGCGTCCGCCAGCACGGCGCGCACCTCGGCCAGCAGGCGAAGGGTCAGCGGGTGCCGTGCGTCGGTGGCCCCCAGCGTGCCCTCGGGGATACCGGCCCGCGCCCGGATCCGCCGCGCCTCCTCCTCCGTGAGATCGCCCAGCCGGACGCACGGCGGCAGCGGCGGCTCCGGCCCGGCCCCGGCGGCCCGGTGCAGGAGCCTCGCCGGGAAGTGCGCCCCCGCCTGCTCCCAGTGCTCCGGCCGGCAGGCGACGACGAGCCGCGCCCCGGTCTCCCACAGCCACTCGGCCGTACCCGCCGTCCAGTCGGGCAGCCGGTGGGCGAGGGCCGACGGCATCTCCTCGGGGCCGTCGAGAAGAAGCAGCAGCGGACGTCCGGCGTCCCGGGACAGCGAGGCGAGGCGCTCCGGGCCGATGTCGCCCAGCTCACCGCCGTACCCGCCGGGGGGCAGCACCTCCGAGTCCCCGGGCGTCCCCTCCCGCGAGGCCGCCACGATCCGTCCCGCCCGCTCCAGTGCCCGTGCCGCAGCGTCGGCGACGGAGGTGTCCGTGACGAGCAGGTCGGCTCCCCGCAACCAGAGGGTGGGGGCCGGTTCGGCGCCGCCGGTGCGGCGGGCGGCGAGGGCCGCCAGCTCCGTCGTACGGCCGCTGCCGGGTGGGCCGACCAGCCCGAGCACGGCGGCCGGGCCGCGCACGAAGCTCTCGAACTCCCTGACGACAGCGGTCCGTTCGACGGTGGTGGACGAGTCCTCACCGGTGCCGGGCGAGGGCCCCACGTCCGGTCCGTCGGAGCCGACCGAGGTCGCCGTGAGCTCCAGCACGCCGGCCGGATTGAGATCGGCGCCGTACGCGGGCACGGTCGCGGCGTTGCGGGCCAGCAGCGCGGCGAGCGGGCCCCGCGCACCAGGCGTGCGCAGGGGCACCGCGAACCGCGCGGTCGGGTGCTCCCCGTGCAGCGCGGTGCCCACGACGCCGATCACCGCCCCGGTCGACATGTCGAGGACCGGGCCTCCGGCCGCCCCGCCGCCGAGCCGGAGGGCGTCCGCGCCCCCCGTGCCGATCGCCAGCTCCAGCGCCTCGCCGAGCGGATGGAAACGGTCGGTGGCCGTGTACGTCACGGCGGTGGTGCCGAGCACCCGCGCCTCGCGCCAGCCGCCCGCGGCGATCCGGACGTACGTACCGGTGCCGATCCGGTCCCGCACGGTGACGGGGAGCGGGTCGAGGCCGAGACCCTCGGTGCGGACGAGTGCCAGATCGGCGGCGGGCAGCGGGGTCACGGCATCGGCGCCCACCACACAGCTGCGGCCGCCGGGGCCGTGCAGGACGAGGCGGGCCAGACCGTCCACGGCCTCGTGGCTGGTGATCACCGTGCCGTGGTGGTCGGCGACGAAGCCCGTGCCACGCGGGCGTCCGGCCAGGTCGCAGATGCGCACGAGGCCTTCGTCCCGCGCGTGGTCGATGGCGTCCGGTGGCCGCTCGTCCCCCGTCCGCGGGCCCCGTCCCGCCATGTTCGAACCTCCCCGCCGCGCTCCGTTCCTCCGACCGTAGGCGCGAGGTGATCAGCGGGACAGACCGCGTGGTGAACGCGCCCCCTTCCGCTCCCTCGGTTCACTCCGAGCGCCTGCCCGATGGGGTGAATAGGGCAGGACGGATGGATACACCTCTGGGTGGGGGAACCGAGGGGGGACCATGGAGCGGCGGGCGCGAAGCCCCGTGACCGCCGCTCCACGGGCGAGTGGGTCCTGCCGGAACCACGCGCCCTGAGCGGCCCGCGGGATCTCGCGGGCCGTGGGGATCTCGCGGGCTTCGAAGGGTGCCGCGGGCCTCAGCCGAACACGGCGAGGCTCTTGGCCTTCCCCTTCTGCTCCTCCACCAGCGCCAGGAACTGCCCCGCGGGATCGAAGACGCCCACGGCGCCCGCCCCGGCGTACTCCTCGGGGATCTCCAGGCGCACACCGTTGAGCAGCAGTCGCGCCCGCCTGTCGTCCACGTCCCAGCGCGGGAACGCGGCCGTGGCGGCCTCCGCGATCGGCATCACGGTCAGCTCCTCCTGGAGCTGGCCGAGCGTGCGTGCGCACTCCAGCTTGTACGGGCCGACGCGGGTGCGGCGCAGGGCGGTGAGATGGCCGCCGACGCCCAGGTCCGCGCCGAGGTCGCGGGCGAGCGCCCGGATGTACGTCCCGGACGAGCAGACCACGGAGACGACCAGGTCCAGGACGGGCGTGCCGTCCTCGGCCACGGCGTCCCGGACGTCGTACACGGTGAACGACGAGATCGTCACCGGGCGGGCCGGGATCTCGAAGTCCTCGCCCTCACGTGCCCGCTTGTAGGAGCGCACGCCGTCGATCTTGATGGCGCTGACCTTGGACGGCACCTGCATGATGGCGCCGCTGAGCTTGGCGATCCCGGCGTCGACGGCTTCCCGGGTCACCCGGGAGGCGTCGATGGAGGAGGTGAGGTCGCCCTCGGCGTCGTCCGTCAGCGTGTTCTGGCCGAGCCGGATCGTACCGAGGTACTCCTTCTCGGTGAGCGCGAGGTGCCCGAGGAGCTTGGTCGCCTTCTCGACGCCGAGGACGAGTACGCCCGTCGCCATGGGGTCGAGGGTGCCGGCGTGGCCGACGCGGCGGGTCTTCGCGATGCCTCGCATCTTGGCGACCACGTCGTGCGAGGTGAAGCCCGACGGCTTGTCGACGATGACAAGTCCGTCGGGCGTCCGGAGCTTCTCGGTCATTCGGCGGCGTCGTCCTCGTCCTCGTCGTCCGGCTTCTTGTACGGGTCCGCGTCACCGGCGAAGGCGGCTCCCGCCGAGACCTCACGCACCTTGGCGTCGGAGGCCCGTGCCTTGTCGAGCAGGTCCTCGATGGTCTTGGCGGTGTCCGGCAGGGCGTCCGCGACGAAGGTCAGGGTCGGGGTGAACTTCACGCCCGCCGCCGCGCCGACCGCGGAGCGGAGCACGCCCTTGGCGCTCTCCAGGCCCGCGGCCGCGGCCGCGCGCTCCTCGTCGTCCCCGTACACCGTGTAGAAGACGGTCGCCTCCCGGAGGTCCCCGGTGACCCGGGTGTCCGTGATGGTGACGTGGGTGCCGAGCCGCGGGTCCTTGATCCCGCGCTGCAGCTTCTTGGCCACGACCTCTCGGATGAGGTCCGCCAGCCTCTTGGCACGCGCGTTGTCGGCCACTGGTCCGTCTCCTTCTTCGCCTTGCTTGTTTCGTCAGTCTTCGTCTGTGTGGAGCCTGCGCCGTACCGAGAGCAGTTCCACCTCCGGCCGTGCGGCGACGAACCGTTCGCACCGGTCCAGTACGTCGGTGAGGTGCTCGGTGTCTCCGGAGACCACCGCGACGCCGATCTCGGCCCTGCGGTGCAGGTCCTGGTTGCCCGTCTCCGCCACGCTGACCGCGTACTTCCGCCGGAGTTCGGCGACGATCGGGCGGACGAGAGAGCGCTTCTCCTTGAGCGAGTGGACATCGCCGAGGAGCAGATCGAAGGACAGCGTCCCCACATACATGTGTAACCGGATGTCCCGCCGGTACGGGCTAGACGGCCTGCCAGTCACTTGGCAGGGACATCAGAACCGTACAACGAACGGGTGGGATGCTCGCCGGGGTTTTTCGCCCCCGCGTCCGCCGGGGCTTCGCCGCGGACCCCGTGGGCCGATCTTCGACCGCGGGCCGGTGAAAGCCTCTCGCGCAGTTCCCCGCGCCCCCGTCCGGGGGCGCGGGGAACTGCGCGATCGTTCAAACGGCGAGCCGGCCGACGGTGATCTCTCACCGCCGGCCGGCTCGAGCCACTGCCTTACGACCGCGGCTTCTCGCGCATCTCGTACGTCGCGATGACGTCGTCGACCTTGATGTCGTTGAAGTTTCCGAGGTTGATACCACCCTCGAAGCCTTCGCGGATCTCGGTGACGTCGTCCTTGAAGCGACGCAGCCCGGAGATGTTGAGGCTCTCCGCGATGACCTTGCCGTCGCGGATGAGGCGCGCCTTGGTGTTGCGCTTGACCTCGCCCGAGCGGACCAGGACACCGGCGATGTTGCCCAGCTTGGACGACTTGAAGACCTCGCGGATCTCCGCCGTGCCGAGCTCGACCTCCTCGTACTCCGGCTTGAGCATGCCCTTCAGGGCCGCCTCGATCTCCTCGATGGCCTGGTAGATCACCGAGTAGTACCGGACGTCGACGCCCTCGCGCTCCGCCATCTGCGCCGCGCGGCCCGCTGCGCGGACGTTGAAGCCGATGACGATGGCGTCGGAGCCGGTCGCCAGGTTGATGTCGGACTCGGTGACCGCACCCACACCGCGGTGCAGGACACGGATGTCGACCTCGTCGCCGACGTCGAGCTGGAGCAGCGAGGACTCGAGAGCCTCCACCGAACCGGACGCGTCGCCCTTGATGATGAGGTTGAGTTCCTGCACCAGACCGGCCTTGAGGGCCTCGTCCAGGTTCTCCAGGGAGAACCGGACACCCCGGCGGGCGAAGTTGGCGTTGCGCTCACGCGCCGCGCGCTTCTCGGCGATCTGACGCGCCGTGCGGTCCTCGTCGACGACCAGGAAGTTGTCGCCGGCGCCCGGGACGTTGGTGAGACCCAGGACCAGGACGGGGGTCGACGGACCCGCTTCCTCGACGTTGTTGCCGTTGTCGTCGAGCATCGCCCGGACACGGCCGTACGCGTCGCCGACCACCATGGTGTCGCCGATGCGCAGCGTGCCGCGCTGGACCAGGACCGTCGAAACGGCACCGCGGCCGCGGTCGAGGTGGGACTCGATCGCAATACCCTGCGCGTCCTGCTCCGGGTTGGCCCGCAGGTCGAGCGAGGCGTCCGCGGTCAGGACCACGGCCTCCAGCAGGGAGTCGATGTTCAGACCCTGCTTCGCGGAGATGTCGACGAACATCGTGTCGCCGCCGTACTCCTCGGCCACCAGACCGAACTCGGTGAGCTGACCGCGCACCTTCGTCGGGTCGGCGCCCTCGACGTCGATCTTGTTGACCGCGACCACGATCGGCACGTCGGCCGCCTTGGCGTGGTTCAGCGCCTCGATCGTCTGGGGCATCACACCGTCGTTGGCCGCCACCACGAGGATCGCGATGTCGGTCGACTTGGCACCACGGGCACGCATGGCGGTGAACGCCTCGTGACCGGGGGTGTCGATGAAGGTGATCCTGCGCTCTTCACCGTTGACCTCGGTCGCGACCTGGTACGCGCCGATGTGCTGCGTGATACCGCCGGCCTCGCCCGCGACGACGTTCGTCTTGCGGATGGTGTCGAGAAGGCGGGTCTTACCGTGGTCGACGTGACCCATGACGGTCACGACCGGCGGACGGACCACGAGGTCGTCCTCGTCGCCCTCGTCCTCGCCGAACTCGATGTCGAAGGACTCGAGCAGCTCGCGGTCCTCCTCCTCGGGGCTGACGATCTCGAGGACGAAGTTCATCTCGTCCGCGAGGAGCTTCAGCGTCTCGTCGGAGACGGACTGCGTGGCAGTGACCATCTCGCCGAGGTTCATCATCACGCCGACGAGCGACGCCGGGTTCGCGCCGATCTTCTCCGCGAAGTCGGTGAGGGACGCACCGCGCGACAGGCGGACGGACTGTCCGTTGCCGCGAGGCAGCATCACGCCGCCGACCGACGGGGCCTGCATGGCCTCGTACTCCTGGCGCCTCTGCCGCTTCGACTTGCGACCACGACGCGCGGGACCACCGGGACGACCGAAGGCGCCCTGTGTGCCACCACGGCCACCGGGACCACCCGGACGACCGCCGAAGCCGGGACGGCCACCGCCGCCACCACCGGGACCACCCGGACGGCCGGCGAAACCGCCGCCACCGCCACCGGGACCCGCCGGACGACCGGCGAAACCGCCACCGCCGCCACCCGGACGACCGGCGAAGCCGCCGCCGCCACCCGGACGACCGCCGCCGCCGCCACCGGGACCACCGGGACGACCGCCGCCGCCACCGGGACCACGGCCACCGGGGCCGCCGCCGGGACGCGGGCTGCCCGCGGCAGGACGCTGCGGCATCATGCCGGGGTTCGGACGGTTGCCACCGGGGCCACCGCCGGGACGCGGAGCGCCACCCTGCGGACGGGGCATGCCGCCCGGGGTCGGACGGGCACCGCCCGGACCGCCCTGCGGACGCGGAGCGCCGCCGGGACCGCCCTGGGGACGGGGACCACGGTCCTGGCCGCCCGCGCCCTGCGGACGCGGACCACCGGGAGCACCTGCGCCACCGGGTCGGGGCGCACCACCCGGACGGGGCGCCTGCGGGCGCGCCATGCCGGTGGAGCCACCCGAGGTGAAGGGGTTGTTGCCCGGACGAGGACCGGCCGGACGGGCACCGGGACGTGCGGACTGGCCGCCCGGACGCGGGGCGCCCGGACGGTCGCCGCGCTCGGGACGGTCGCCGCGCTCGGGACGGTCACTGCGCTCGGGACGGTCACTGCGGCCCTGGCCACCCTGGCCGGGACCACCGGCGGGACGGGCACCGGGACGCGGCGACTGACCACCGGGACGCGGGGCGGAACCCGGACGGGAACCCGCGGCCGGAGCCGAGGGTGCCGCGGGAGCCGACGGGGCCGACGGGGGCGCGGTGAACTCGGGAACGGCCGGCGCCGGAGCCGCGGGAGCGGGCTTCGGGGCGGGCTTGGGACCCGGACGCGGACCCGACGCGGCCGGGGTGACCGGCGCGGCGGCGGGCCGCTCGGAAACAGCCGGCTTCGGGGCCGGCGGCCGCGGGGCAGCCGGACGGGCGGCCTGCGCGGGAGAGGGGGCTGCCGGCCTCGCCGGGGCAGCCTTGCGTGCGGCGGGCTTGCCGCCACCGTTGCCCTGCTGGAGGGCGTCGGTCAGCTTGCGTACTACGGGCGCCTCGATCGTCGACGACGCCGAACGGACGAATTCACCGAGCTCCTGGAGCTTGGCCATGACGACCTTGCTCTCAACCCCGAACTCCTTGGCGAGTTCGTATACCCGGACCTTAGCCACTTCGCTCCTTTTAGGTCCGGGTTGCGTCCGGACCGTCGCTACTTCATGGGCGTACTCATCGCGTGCTCATCGAGTGCTCATCGCAATCTCGACCTACTTCCAACTCGCGGGGTACCAGGGCCGTACGGGGGTTCCGCACGACACGTCTTACGGTGTTGCCTGCTCGACGCAGAGGCGCAACGCCGCTGTATCGAGTACTCCCTGGGCACGCAGCGCCCGTGGGAACGCCCGGCGGCGTACCGCCAGGTCCAGACAGACCGGGGCGGGGTGTACGTACGCACCCCGGCCGGGCAGCGTACCGCGATGATCGGGGACGCATTTACCCTCGATCGCCACGACCCGCAGCAGATCAGTCCTGGCCGCTCGCTCCCGGCACCCCACACAGGTGCGTTCAGGGCATGCGCGGGCTCGCGTCCGGCCAGACACTGTTAAGTCTACCTCTCCGCACCGACCTCACCCCTTTGGGGCAAGAATCGAACAGTTGCCGCTCAGATAACTGTCGTGATCCAAGCCACTCGCGGCTTGGATCTATTCCCCGCTCCGGTCCCCACGCCGGTCCCCACGCTGGTCCCCGCGCCGCTCGGCGGGCTCGTCGGAGGGCTGCTCGGTGTCCGGGCGGATGTCGATCCGCCAGCCGGTGAGACGGGCCGCGAGGCGGGCGTTCTGGCCCTCCTTGCCGATCGCCAGTGACAGCTGGTAGTCGGGGACCGTCACCCGCGCGGAGCGGGCCGCGAGGTCGACGACCTCCACCTTGGAGACACGGGCCGGGGACAGCGCGTTCGCCACCATCTCGGCCGGATCGTCCGACCAGTCGACGATATCGATCTTCTCGCCGTTCAGCTCCGCCATGACATTGCGCACCCGGCCGCCCATGGGGCCGATACAGGCGCCCTTGGCGTTCAGGCCCGACCGGGTCGAGCGGACGGCGATCTTCGTGCGGTGGCCGGCCTCGCGGGCGATGGCGGAGATCTCGACCGAACCGTCGGCGATCTCCGGCACCTCCAGCGCGAAGAGCTTCTTCACCAGATTGGGGTGCGTGCGCGACAGCGTCACGGACGGACCGCGCACGCCCTTCGCCACCCGGACGACGTACGAGCGCAGTCGCAGACCGTGCTGGTACGCCTCGCCGGGGACCTGCTCCTGCACGGGCAGGATGGCCTCCAGCTTGCCGATGTCGACGAGCACGTTCTTCGGGTCGCGCCCCTGCTGGACCACGCCCGTCACGATGTCGCCCTCACGACCGGCGTACTCGCCGAGCGTCGCGTCGTCCTCCGCGTCCCGCAGGCGCTGCAGGATCACCTGTTTGGCGGTGGTCGCGGCGATCCGGCCGAACCCCGACGGGGTGTCGTCGAACTCGCGTACCTCCTGCCCCTCCTCCAGGTCCTCGGGGTCCTCCTTCGCCCACACGGTCACATGACCGGTCTCCCGGTCGAGCTTCACGCGCGCGTGGCGGCGGCTTCCCTCGGTGCGGTGGTAGGCGATGAGGAGGGCCGACTCGATCGCCTCGACCAGCAGGTCGAAGGAGATCTCCTTCTCCCGCACCAAACCCCGCAGGGCACTCATGTCGATGTCCACGGCTACGCCTCCTCTGCGTTCTCTTCGGTCTCTTCGGTCTCTTCGGTCTCTTCGGTCTTGTCGTTCGCGTTCTTACGGTTGAACTCGACCTGGACGCGCGCCTTGGCGATGTCCGCGAGGGCGAGCCGCCTGGTGGTGGGCTTGCGCCCCTTCACACCCGGCACCTCCACGTCGAGGCCGTCGTCGTCGGCGTTCAGGATGCGGGCGACCAGCTCGGCGCCGTCTCCGAGCTGGAACTTCACCAGCCGGTCCGTGGCGCGTACGTAGTGACGGTGCTCCTTGAGCTCGCGCTCCGCACCGGGGGTTCCGACCTCGAGGGTGTACTCCCCCTCGCCCATCGCGTCGCTCTCGTCGAGCTTCGCCGAGAGCGCGCGGCTCACATCGGCGACCTGGTCCAGGTCCGCACCGGCGTCCGAGTCGACGACCACACGCAGCACGCGCTTGCGTCCGACCGAGTCCACCTCGATCTCCTCCAGGTCGAGTCCCTGGGAGCTGACGAGCGGTTCCAGAAGTTCTCGCAGCCTCTCGCTCTGGGTGGTGCTCATCCGGGTGACTCCTCGGCCGCGTGTGCTGTTGTGGGTTGGTCGCGTGTCTGGTCAAAGGGTATCCGGTCGCAGGGGGTGTTGCCGTCCACCGGGGGCGGGCACGGGAAGGTCCGGCGGCTGCCCGGGAACCGGCCGGCGGAGGCACGGGAGAGCCGCTGGCGGGCACCGGGTCCCGGCGCGGGTACCGTGATCACGGGCGCGCCGCCCTCCTGTTCGAACGAGCCTTCCGAGGACGTCTGCCGTGTCGTTCACCCCGCCGCCCCGCACCCCGTCGGGTCCGCGCCGAAGGAGCCTGCTCACGTCGGCCGTGGGCGCCGCCGTACTGGTGGGCTGTTCCGCTCCCGAGTCGTCGTCCCCCCGTACCGCGAGCCGGACCCCCTCGGCCGCGGACGCCGCACGCGCGCGTGCGGCCCGCGACAGCGAGACGCTCGCGGCGCGCTACGCCGCCGTGATCGCCGCCCATCCCCCGCTGGCGAAGCGGCTGGACCCGCTGCGATCCGAGGTCGTACGGCACGCCCAGGCGTTCGGCGGCACCGCGAGCCGGCCCTCGGCCTCACCGTCCGCCTCTTCCTCCGCCTCACCATCCGCCTCTTCCTCTGCCTCTGCCTCTTCCTCTTCGTCCGCCTCTTCGTCCGCGTCACCTTCGGGCTCGGCCTCCGCGTCACCCTCGGCTCCGGCTTCCGCGAGTTCCTCGCCCGCCGTGCCTGCCCGCGAGAAGGACGCCCTCGCCGACCTCGCGGCCGCCGAACTCGCCCTGGTGGACCGGCGTACGAGAGCCCTGCTGGACGTTCCGGGAGAGTTGGCCAGGCTGCTGGCCTCGGTGGCGGCGGCCGGGGCGGCCCACGCGTTTTTGCTGACGAAGGAGGCGAAGTGAGCTCTACGGACGCGACGGAACCGGCCGGGAAGGCCGGGAGGACCCACGAAGCCGGGACGGCCGGAGACGCCGGGCGGAAGACCCCGACGGCGGAGCTGACGGCCCTGCAGGCGGCGCTGGCCGCCGAGCACGCCGTGGTGTACGGGTACGGGGTTGTCGGCGGCAGGATCGGCGGGGCACGCCGGGACGAGGCACGCGCGGCGTACGACGCGCACCGTGCGCGCCGCGACGAACTGGCGCGCGCCATAAGGGACCTGGGCGGACAGCCCGCACCCGCGGCGGCGGCGTACGCGCTGCCCTTCGCCGTCAAGGACGCCGGCACGGCCGTACGGTTCGCCGCCGAGCTGGAGGAACGTGTGGCCGGGATCTACTCCGACCTGGTGCGCGCCTCCTCGGGCGACCGGCGGCGCTCGGCGGCCGAGGCGCTGCGGGAGGCGGCGGTGCGGGGAGTTCGCTGGCGCGGGGAGAGCGTAGCCTTCCCTGGTCTCGCCGAGCGGACGGCCGCCTCGTTCGCGGCGGCGCCCTCGCACACCTGACGCGACTCTCGGAAGGAACCCCTCCCGCATGGACTCCCGCATGGCTTTCGAACCGCCGCAGCGCCTGGTGCGGGCGCTCGGCGAGGCGCTGCGGGGCGGGTCCGAGGAGGCCAAGGGGGACGACGGGTCGGGCAAGTGGCTGGACCAGCTGACCGAGGCGCTTCAACAGGCGGTCGGCCTACGTGAGTTGACCGTGGAGCGGGTGCAGGCGCCGGGCGGGCGCAGCAGTCTGGTCGTGCTGGTGCGGCAGGCCGACGGGACGCCCGCGGTACTGAAGCTGGCGCCGGAACGGGCGCGTCCGGAGAGCGAGCGGGCCGCGCTCGCCCACTGGGGCGGCCGGGGCGCGGTGCAGCTCCTGCCTCCCCTCGGCGCGGTGGGCGACGTCCACGGAGTGCTGCTGCTGGAGCGGCTGCGGCCCGATCTGTCGGTGCGTTCGCTGCCGGAGGCGAAGGCGTTGCTGGAGGCGGCCGGCACGCTGCGGCGGCTGTGGGTCGAACCGCCCGCCGCGCGGGTGCACGTCTTCGAGACGGTGGCCGAACGGACCGGGCGGCAGGCCGAGGCGATGCGGGCCGCGGCGGACACCGACACCGAGGTCGTGGAGCTGGTCGACGCGGCGCTCGCGGCCCGTGCGGAGCTGATCGCCGGCCCGCCCGAGGAGCGGCTGCTGCACGGCACCTTCCGGCAGAGCAAGGTGCTCGCGGGTGAGCGCATGCCCTGGCTGGCCGTGGGCCCGGACCCGGTGATCGGTGAGTGCGCCTTCGATCTGGCCCGGCTGGTCCGTGACCGGGTGGAGGACCTGATCGCCTCGCCCTCGGGGGCCTCGATCACCCGGCGGCGGGTGAAGCGGCTCGCCGAGTCGCTGGAGGTGGACCAGGAGCGGCTGCGCGGCTGGACCCTGTTCCGGGCGGTCGAGTCCGGCGTGCGGGCGCGGCGGGTGGGGCGTGAACAGGACGCCGAGCTGCTGCTGGAGTTCGCCGGCTGGCTCTGATCCGGCGGCCTCACGGCCTGTCCCGGCGGGCCTCACAGCCTGTCCCGGACAGTCTTCCCGGACGTCTGGCACCGGCTTCCGGCACCGGCCGGGGCGTTGCCACCCCGGCCGGGCCGTCCGTCCTGCCGACGTCTGTCGGCCTGCCTCGGTGTGGCCGTCAGGCCGTCAGGCGCGCGATCGCCTCGTCGACGGTCAGTTCCTCGCGCTCGCCGGTGCGGCGGTCCTTGAGTTCCAGGACGCCCTCGGCCGAGCGGCGCCCGGCGACGAGGATCTGCGGTACGCCGATGAGTTCGGCGTCCGTGAACTTCACGCCCGGGGAGACACCGGCACGTTCGTCCACCAGGACCCGCACGCCCGCCGCGCCCAGCTTCTCGGAGACGTCGAGGGCCAGCTCGGTCTGGAGCGCCTTGCCCGCGGCGACGACGTGGACGTCGGCGGGGGCGATCTCCTTGGGCCAGCACAGACCCTGCTCGTCCGCCGACTGCTCGGCGAGCGCCGCCACCGCGCGCGAGACGCCGATGCCGTACGAGCCCATGGTCACGCGGACCGGCTTGCCCTGCTGGCCGAGGACGTCGAGCTGGAAGGTGTCGGCGTACTTGCGGCCGAGCTGGAAGATGTGGCCGATCTCGATGGCGCGGTCCAGCTTGAGGCCGGCGCCGCAGGACGGGCAGGGGTCGCCCTCCTCGACCACGACGACGTCGAGGTACTCGTCGACCTCGAAGTCACGGCCCGCGACGACGTTCTTCGCGTGCGTGTCGGCCTTGTTGGCGCCCGTGACCCACGCCGTGCCCGGCGCCACCCGCGGGTCGGCGAGGTAGCGGACCTTCTCCAGACCCTGCGGGCCCACGTAACCCCGTACGAGGTCGCCGCGGCCCTCGAAGTCCTCGGCCGTCACCAGTTCCACGACGGCGGGCGCGAGGTGCTCGCCCAGCTTGCCGAGGTCGACCTCGCGGTCGCCCGGGACGCCGACGGCGACGATCTCGCCGTCGACCTTGACCAGCAGGTTCTTGAGGGTGGCGGAGGCGGGGACGCCGAGGTGGCGGGCGAGCGTCTCGATGGTCGGGGTGTCGGGGGTGTCCAGCTCCTCGACCGGGCCGTGCTCCTCGGAGACGGGCTTGAGCTCGAAGGTCACGGCCTCCGTGTTGGCGGCGTAGTCGCAGGCCGGGCAGTCCGCGAAGGTGTCCTCGCCGGCCACGGCGGGGGCGAGGAACTCCTCGGAGGCGGAGCCGCCCATGGCGCCCGAGACCGCCGACACGATGCGGTAGTCGAGACCCAGCCTGGCGAAGATCTTCTGGTAGGCGGCGCGGTGCAGCGCGTAGGACTCGGCCAGACCCTCGTCAGTGGTGTCGAAGGAGTACGAGTCCTTCATCTGGAACTCGCGGCCGCGCAGCACGCCGGAGCGCGGGCGGGCCTCGTCCCGGTACTTGGTCTGGATCTGGTAGAGCATGACCGGCAGGTCCTTGTACGACGCGACCTGGTCCTTCACCACCAGGGTGAAGATCTCCTCGTGGGTGGGGCCGAGCAGGTACTCGCCGCCCTTGCGGTCCTTGAGGCGGAACAGCAGGTCGCCGTACTCCTCCCAGCGGGCCGAGGCCTCGTAGGGCTCCTTGGGGAGGAGGGCAGGCAGCAGGACCTCCTGGGCGCCGATGGCGTCCATCTCCTCGCGCACGACCCGGGAGATGTTGTCGAGGACCTTCTTGCCGAGCGGCAGCCAGGACCAGATGCCGGCGGCGTTGCGGCGCACGTAGCCGGCGCGGACGAGCAGCTTGTGGCTGAGCGTCTCGGCGTCGGCCGGGTCGTCACGCAGTGTCTTGACCATCAAACGGGACATGCGCTGGACCTGGGCCATGGTTCTCGACTCCTGCTGCGTAAGGGTGATGGCAAGGAGGTTAGCCGGGGGGCCGCCGTCCCCGGAAATCCGTTTCGCCCCGGGGGCGCCCGTCAGGGGCGCCGCAGCGGCAGTGGCGCGCCCATCACGGCGTACGGTTTCGGCGCGCTCGGGAAGAGGACCTGCCGTGCCAGGTCCTCGTAGCCCAGCGAGTGGTACAGGCCGCGGGCGGGACTGTCCGTGTCGATGGCCGAGAGGATCGAGCGGGGCTGCGCCGCGCCGTCCGTGATGCCGGTGATCAGGGCGCGGCCCGCGCCGCGGTTCTGGTAGCGCGGGTGGACGTGGAGCTCGGTGATGACGAAGGAGTCGTCGAGCCAGGTGTCGTTGCCCCGCGCCCGCAGATAGGGCTCGACGACGGTCGACCACCAGTGCCCACGGTCGTTGGGCATGCCGTAGACGAATCCGACGAGCCGACCGTCGACGGTGGTGGCCCCGAGGGCGCGGGCTCCCGGACTGGTGAGGTGGCGCAGCACGATCTGCCGGCGGACGGCGATCTCGTCGGGGCCGAGCCCGAAGGCGAGCGCCTGGACGGCGAGCGCCTCGTCGACGCGCGCGGCGAGATCCAGCGGGCCGATGACCACGTCGTCGGGGGTGCGGGGCCCCTGACCGGGAAAGCGCAGCATGCCGGGGAGACTACAGGGCAGGTACGAGGCTCAGAGCGGCTCTCCGGCGCGGTGGCGGCGGGAGTGGTCGGCGGTGTGGCTAGAACAGGACGCTCATGAACGCCCCGACCTCCTGGAAGCCCACGCGTCGGTAGGTCGCGCGGGCGGCCGTGTTGAAGTCGTTGACGTAGAGGCTGACGAGGGGGGCGACGTCCGCGAGGGCGTAGCGCAGGACGGCCGCCATGCCGGGGGCCGCGAATCCCTGGCCCCGGTACTCGGGGGCGACCCAGACGCCCTGGATCTGGCAGGCCTGGGTGGTGGCGGCGCCGACCTCGGCCTTGAAGACGACCTTGCCGTTCTGGTCGAGGCGGGCGAACGAGCGTCCGTTGCCGACGAGTTCGGCCACCCGTGCCTGGTAGAGGAGGCCGCCGTCGCCGGCGAGCGGCGAGACGCCGACCTCCTCGGTGAACATGGCCACGCACGCCGGCATGATCGTCTCTATCTCGTCCTTGCGGATGCGACGGAGATACGGGTCCGGGGCGATGTCGGCGGGGAGGCGGTCGGTGACCATGAGGGGCTGGTGGCGGCGGACCTCGCGGGCGGGGCCCCAGCTCGGTTCGAGCAGCCGCCACAGCAGGGCGGTGGCCTCGACGGGGCCGACGATCGAGGAGCAGCGGCGGCCGGCCCGGCGGGCGCGGTCGGCGAAGCCGCGGACGGCTCGGGGGGTCGCGCAGATCGGGACCAGGTTGGCGCCGGCGTAGCAGAGGGACTGCAGCATGCCGTCCTCGTACCAGCCCCACATCTCGCCGCCGAGCCGCCAGGGGTCCAGGCCGGCGATCTGCACCCGGGATGCGACGAAGGCGTTGGCGACCGGCTCACGGCCGAGCACGGCGAGCGCGGCGTCCAGGTCACTCGGTTCGAGGACCCTGGTGGTGGTCTGGGTCAACACGTACGGGGGCCTCACCCTGGGGTCTACTGATCTCCGCACTGTACCTGGCGAGGTTGTGGGGCGCCGCCCCTTGTACGGGGGTGGGACTTCGGCCGCGGGGGTCGCGGCTTCCGGGAGCGCTCGGCTGCGGGTGGGTGGGGGCCGGTCGCGTGGTTCCCCGCGCCCCTGAGGGGGCGGCGGGGTGGTGATGTCGGGAGTGGGGTGAACGACCCCGGGCTCCGTTCCGGCCTTGCGGGCCGGACGTGCCCCGTCGAGAGGCGCGGGGAACTGCGGGACCGGCCTCCTGCCCGTGGTCGAAGGGACGCCTCGGACAGGAGCGGGGCGGAGCCCCCGGGGACGGCGGGCGTCAGCCCGCCACGGCCACCGAAGGCTCGCCGGAGGCGACCCCGTCGGCCTCCATCTGCTCGGCGAGCTTCATCGCTTCTTCGATGAGCGTCTCGACGATCTTCGACTCGGGCACGGTCTTGATGACCTCGCCCTTGACGAAGATCTGCCCCTTGCCGTTGCCGGAGGCGACGCCGAGGTCGGCCTCGCGGGCCTCGCCCGGTCCGTTCACCACGCAGCCCATGACGGCGACACGCAGGGGGACCTCCATGCCGGTCAGACCGGCGGTGACCTCCTCGGCCAGCTTGTACACGTCGACCTGGGCGCGGCCGCAGGACGGGCAGGAGACGATCTCCAGGCCGCGCTGCTTGAGGTTGAGGGACTCCAGGATCTGGAGGCCGACCTTGATCTCCTCGACGGGCGGGGCCGAGAGGGAGACCCGGATCGTGTCGCCGATGCCCTCGGACAGCAGTGCGCCGAAGGCGACCGCCGACTTGATCGTGCCCTGGAAGGCGGGGCCCGCCTCCGTCACACCCAGGTGGAGGGGGTAGTCGCAGGCGGCGGCCAGCTGCCGGTAGGCGTTGACCATGACGACCGGGTCGTTGTGCTTGACCGAGATCTTGATGTCCCGGAAGTCGTGCTCCTCGAAGAGGGACGCCTCCCACAGCGCCGACTCGACGAGTGCCTCCGGCGTCGCCTTGCCGTACTTCTGGAGCAGGCGCCGGTCGAGCGAGCCCGCGTTGACGCCGATCCGGATCGGGGTGCCGGTGTCCTTCGCGGCCCGCGCGATCTCCTTGACCTGGTCGTCGAACTGCTTGATGTTGCCGGGGTTGACGCGCACCGCGGCACAGCCCGCGTTGATCGCCGCGAAGACGTACTTCGGCTGGAAGTGGATGTCCGCGATCACCGGGATCTGCGACTTGCGGGCGATGGTCGCGAGGGCGTCCGCGTCGTCCTGGGTCGGGCAGGCGACCCGGACGATCTGGCAGCCGGACGCCGTCAGCTCGGCGATCTGCTGCAGCGTGGCGCCGATGTCCGACGTACGCGTGGTCGTCATCGACTGCACCGAGACGGGCGCGTCTCCACCCACGGCCACGGTTCCGACCTGGATCTGCCGGCTCTTCCGGCGCTCGGCGAGCTTGGTCGGAACGGACGGCATGCCGAGAGAAATCGCAGTCATCTGCTGTGCAACCCCAAGTTGTGGATCAAGGTCCCGGAATCGTGGGCTCCAGGCTCCGAGATTACGGCACCGGCGCGCGCACGAGCACATCACGCCCCTAAACCCACCCAACGAATGGTGGCCGGGCACCCCAGGGTGCCCGGCCATCGTGAACGGAGCCCTACTAGGAGATTTTCACCGGGTTGACCACGTCCGCGACCAGCACGAGGAGCGTGAAGCAGACGAAGATCCCGGCCACCACGTAGGCCACCGGCATCAGCTTCGCGACGTCGAACGGACCCGGGTCGGGCCGCTTGAGCACCTTCGCCGCGTTCCGCCGCAGCGACTCCCAGAGCGCGCCCGCGATGTGCCCGCCGTCGAGCGGGAGCAGCGGGAGCATGTTGAACAGGAAGAGGGACAGGTTGAAGCCCGCGACCAGCAGAAGCATCATCGCGACCTGCTGGGAGGCCGGGATGTCGAGCGTGAAGACGTCCCCGCCGATCCGGGCCGCTCCGACCACGCCCATCGGGGAGTCCGCCTTGCGCGGGCCGTCGCCGAAGGCCGCGTCCCACAGGTCGGGGATCTTGCCCGGCAGCGAGACCAGCGACTCGACGCCGTTCTGCATCATGTCGCCCATGCGGTTCACGGACTGTCCGAACGACTGCTGGACGATGCCGGAGGCGGGCGTGAAGCCGAGGAAGCCGGCGTACACGTACTTGCCCTCGACGTAGCCGCCGTTGCCGTCGGTCTTGCTGACCTGGTTCTTGATCAGGTGGGCCTTGAGGTCGAGCCGCTGTCCCTTGCGGTCGACCGTGAGGGTGACGTCCTTGCCGGGGTTGGAGCGGATGTCGGACTGCAGGGCCGACCAGTCGCCGACCGCCCTGCCGTCGAACGCGACGATCTTGTCGCCGCCCCTGAGCCCGGCCGCCCTGGCGGGCGCGGCCTCGTCGCTCGCCGCGCACTTGGAGCGGTTCTCGCTCTGCTGGATGACACAGTCCGAGACCTTGCCGACGGTGTTGGTCTGGGTCTGCACGCCGAACGTCATCATCACGCCGAGGAAGATCGCGACGGCCAGGATCAGGTTCATGAACGGGCCCGCGAACATCACGATCACGCGCTTCCACGGCTTGCGCGTGTAGAAGAGGCGGGTCTCGTCACCGGGCTTGAGCTCTTCGAAGGCCGCCGACCTGGCGTCCTCGATCATGCCCCGGAAGGGGGAGGTCGAGCGTGCCTCGATCCGGCCGTCGGGACCCGGCGGGAACATCCCGATCATGCGGATGTAGCCACCGAGCGGGACCGCCTTCACCCCGTACTCGGTGTCGCCCTTCTTCCGCGACCAGATGGTCGGCCCGAAGCCGACCATGTACTGCGGCACCCGGATACCGAAGAGCTTGGCCGTCGACAGATGTCCCAGCTCGTGCCAGGCGATCGAGATGAGCAGGCCGACCGCGAAGACGACTATGCCGAGGATCATCATCAGGGTCGTCATGCACGAGCCTCCGCGGTTGTCGTCTGTGTCGTCAGTTCACGGGCCCGGGCACGCGCCCAGGTCTCCGCTTCGAGGACGTCCGCCACCGTCAGGGAAGTTCCCGATCGGGGTGTTCCGTGTTCCTCGACCACCCGTGTGACGGTCTCCATGATCCCATTGAACGGCAGTGTGCCGTTCAGGAAGGCGTCCACGCACTCCTCGTTGGCGGCATTGAACACCGCCGGGGCCGTGCCCGCGAGCCGGCCCACCTGCCGGGCGAGTCCGACCGAGGGGAACGCCTCGTTGTCGAGCGGGAAGAACTCCCAGCTCGACGCCTTGGTCCAGTCGCAGGCGGGGGCGGCGTCGGGGACGCGCTCCGGCCAGCCGAGTCCGATGGCGATCGGCCCCCGCATGTCGGGGGGCGTCGCCTGGGCCAGTGTCGATCCGTCCGTGTACTCAACCATCGAGTGGACATACGACTGCGGGTGCACGACCACCTCAATGCGATCGAAGGGAATGTCGTAGAGGAGGTGCGCCTCGATGACTTCCAGCCCCTTGTTGACCAGGGTCGCGGAGTTGATCGTGATGACCGGTCCCATGGCCCAGGTCGGGTGGGCCAGGGCCTCGGCGGGTGTGACGTTCGCCAGCTCCGCCTTCGTACGGCCCCGGAAGGGTCCTCCGGAGGCGGTCACGACGAGTTTGCGGACGTCCGCGCGGGTGCCGGCCGCCAGGGCCTGGAACAGGGCCGCGTGCTCGGAGTCGACGGGAATGATCTGTCCCGGTTCGGCCAGCGCCTTCACCAGCGGGCCGCCGACGATGAGCGACTCCTTGTTGGCGAGCGCGAGGGTGCGGCCCGCCTCCAGGGCGGCGAGGGTCGGGGCGAGGCCGATGGAGCCGGTGATGCCGTTGAGGACGGTGTGACCGTCGGATCCGGCGAGGTGGGTGGCGGCGTCGGCTCCGGCGAGGATCTCGGGGAGCGGCTCACCGGCGGCGTACTGGGCGGCCAGTGCCTCCCGCAGCGCGGGTACGGCGTTCTCGCGCGCGACGGCGACCGTGCGCACCCGCAGTCGGTGGGCCTGCTCGGCGAGCAGTCCGACCCTGCCGCCGGCGGCGGAGAGCCCGGTGACGCGGAAGCGGTCGGGGTTGCGCAGCACGAGGTCGATGGCCTGGGTCCCGATCGACCCGGTGGAGCCGAGGATCACGACATCCCGGACTCCGTCCACGGGGTCGAAGACAAGATGCGGATCAGCGAGGGGGGCTGGACTGTCGCTCATCCCCCCATTGTGGCCGTACCGCGGACCGCGCAGGACAGGGCTCCCCTCTTCCGCTTCCGCCCTCATTAGCACCCCGGCGTACCGGAGGACGCGGAATCACCTTTTGTGAATCTCACGTGAAGATCACGTGATAGCACTTCACCACTGGCCGGTGGACGACCGGCCGGGGAACGACACCCTGGGGGGTTCTCAATGCGGATACACGCCGCCCTGCCCGCGCTCGCCGGCGCCGTGGCACTGACAGGCACGTTTCTTCTCAGCACTCCGGCGCAGGCGGCCGGCGGTGTGACCATCCATCACGTCTGGTTCGACAGCCCCGGCTCCGACAACCGCTCCAACGCGAGCCTCAACGGCGAGTGGGTGCAGCTCAGGAACACCGGTTCCGCGGCGGTCTCGCTCAAGGGCTGGGTCCTGAAGGACGTGTCGAACCACCGGTACACCTTCCCCAACGTGAAGATCGGGGCGGGCAGGACCATGAAGGTGCACACCGGAAGCGGTACGGACACCACGGCGGACAAGTACCAGCACCGCCGCGCGTACGTCTGGAACAACACCGGTGACACGGCCACGCTCACGAAGGCGAGCGGCTCCAAGGCCGACTCGTGCTCGTGGACGACGCGGGACCCCAGCGACAAGTACTGCTGATCCCCGGGCGGTCCGCCGCCCGGGGACATCCGGGCGGCGGGGCGGAGGGCGTGGCCGACGCGCCCGACGGCGTCGGCCACCGCCCGCACCCGCGGGACCCGGGGGGTCAGCGGATGGGCCGGCGCACGTTCTCCCGCTGGGCGGGACCGGGCGTCGCGTCGGCGATCCACGGGCCGTCGCCGGACGGGTCGACGACCCCCTCCTCCAGCCAGGTGTAGGTGCCCGCCATCACGCCCTTGACGACCCTGCGGTCGAGCTCGTCGGTGTTGGTCCACAGCCGCCCGAAGAGTTCGTCGACACGGACCCGGGACTGCCTGCAGAAGGCGTCGGCGAGCTGGTACGCCTCACGGCCGTGCTCCCCGCCCGTGCGCAGGAGTTCGGCCCGCACACAGGCGGCGCTCATCGCGAAGAGCTCGGCGCCGATGTCGACGATCCGTCCCAGGAAGCCCTGCTTGGTCTCCATCCGCCCCTGCCAGCGGGACATGGCGTAGAAGGTGGAGCGGGCCAGCTTGCGGGAGCTGCGTTCGACGTAGCGCAGGTGCGGCGAGAGGTCGACGCCGTGCTGGAACTCGCCGTACGAGCGCGGGAGCTGACCGGGGCCCGTCACCAGCTTCGGGAGCCACTTGGCGTAGAAGACGCCGGCGTTGGCGCCCGCCTTCGCCTTGTCCGAGAGGGACTTGTCGGGGTCGATGAGGTCACCGGCCACCGAGAGGTGGGCGTCCACGGCCTCACGGGCGATCAGCAGGTGCATGATCTCCGTCGAGCCCTCGAAGATGCGGTTGATGCGCAGGTCCCGCAGGATCTGCTCGGCCGGGACCGCCCGTTCGCCGCGGGCCTTGAGGGACGCGGCGGTCTCGAAGCCCCGGCCGCCGCGGATCTGGACCAGTTCGTCGGCCATCAGACAGGCCATCTCGGAGCCGTACAGCTTGGCGAGGGCGGCCTCGATACGGATGTCGTTGCGGTCCTCGTCGGCCATCTGCGAGGACAGGTCGACGACCGCCTCCAGCGCGAACGTCGTCGCCGCGATGAAGGAGATCTTCGCTCCGACCGCCTCGTGGAAGGCGACCGGCTTGCCCCACTGCTCGCGCGCGGCGGACCACTCGCGGGCGATCTTGAGACACCACTTCCCCGCGCCCACGCACATGGCGGGGAGCGAGAGCCGGCCCGTGTTGAGCGTGGTCAGCGCGATCTTCAGACCCGCGCCCTCCGGGCCGATCCGGTTCGCGGCGGGGACGCGTACCTGGTGGAAGCGGGTGACACCGTTCTCCAGACCGCGCAGGCCCATGAAGGCGTTGCGGTGCTCGACGGTGATGCCGTCGGAACCGGCCTCCACCACGAACGCCGTGATGCCGCCCTTGTGGCCCTCGGACTTCGGCACCCGCGCCATGACGACGAGCAGATCGGCGACGACACCGTTGGTCGTCCAGAGCTTCACGCCGTCGAGGACGTAGTCGTCGCCGTCCGGCACGGCGGACGTGGCCAGCCGCGCCGGGTCGGAGCCGACGTCCGGCTCGGTGAGCAGGAAGGCCGAGATGTCGGTACGGGCACAGCGGGGCAGGAAGGTGTCCTTCTGCTCCTTGGTGCCGAAGATCTTCAGCGGCTGGGGTACGCCGATCGACTGATGCGCGGAGAGCAGCGCGCCGATCGCCGGGCTCGCGGAGCCGACCAGGGCGAGTGCCTTGTTGTAGTACACCTGGGTGAGGCCGAGGCCGCCGTACTTGGTGTCGATCTTCATGCCGAGGGCGCCGAGCTCCTTGAGCCCGTCGACGACCTCGTCGGGGATCCGCGCCTCGCGCTCGATGCGGGCGGAGTCGATCTTCGTCTCGCAGAAGTCGCGCAGCTTGGCGAGGAACTCCTCGCCCCGCTGGACCGCCTCGTCGGGCGGCAGGGGGTGCGGGTGGATCAGGTCGAGCCGGAAGCGACCGAGGAACAGTTCCTTGGCGAAGCTGGGCTTGCGCCAGTCCTGCTCCCGCGCCGCCTCGGCGACCTGACGGGCCTCACGTTCGGTGACTGTGGGCCGGTGGGGTGTTGCGGACAAGAAGCTCACCTCGCCGCGAATAGGGATCACTGGGGGTCTTCGTTACTGACCGGTGCTACTCGATCGTATGTACCTGATTGCGGGCGACCCCACCAGTCCTCGCGCAGCGTTCGGACCGTCCCCCGAACGTCCGGGGGCGGCCGGCATCCGCCACGTACGCGGCTTTCCATCCGGTGTCGCCTGACATGTTCCACATTGCGTCATCCCGACCGGCGCCGCCGCGCCGGGTGTCGCATCAGGGGACCGTTCGCGTGACAATCCTCCCCGGTCACCGTCTCCCCGGGAGGACGCGACGACGGGAGGGACGGGCGCCCCGCGACGAGTCCGGCGAGGTCGCCGTCGAAGCGCTTCGACTGATGTTGAGCACCTATGGACACACTCTCTCCCCCGGACTAATGTCGAGCCGCCCCCACTTGCTCCATCCGCGGTACACGCACTGTCGAAGCGCTTCACACCACCTGGAGAGCCGGATGGTCACCCTCGCCGAGGTCGCCCAGCACGCCGGAGTCTCGGCGAGCACAGTGAGCTATGTCCTCAGCGGTAAGCGGTCCATCTCCGCGGAGACCCGGCAGCGGGTCGAGCTGAGCATCCGGGAACTCGGCTACCACCCGAACGCGGGCGCCCGGGCCCTGGCGAGCAGCCGGTCCAACATCATCGCGCTGATGGTTCCGCTCCGCACCGACATGTACGTACCCGTGATGATGGAGATCGCCATCGCGGTGGCGACCCACGCCCGCACCTTCGGGTACGACGTGCTGCTGCTCACCGGCGAGGAGGGACCCGACGCCGTGCGCCGGGTAACGGGCAGCGGACTCGCCGACGCGATGATCCTGATGGACGTCGAACTCGACGACGAGCGGCTGCCGTTGCTGCGCCGGACGGACCAGCCGTCCGTGCTGATCGGGCTGCCTGCCGACACCTCAGGACTGACCTGCGTCGATCTCGACTTCGGAGCGACGGGCGCACTGTGCGCCGAGCACCTGGCGGTGCTGGGCCACCGGGACATCGCCGTCATCGGCGAGGCACCCGCCGTCTACGAACGGCACACGGGCTTCGCCGAGCGCACCCTCGACGGACTCCGCTCCCGGGCCCGCGAGTTGGGCCTGCGGGTGCTGCACCGTCCCTGCGAGGGCGGCTTCGACGCGATGTCCCTGACGCTCGCCCGGGTCTTCGACGAGCGCCCCGGCACCACGGGCTTCGTCGTGCAGAACGAGTCCGCGGTCGAGCCGCTGCTCGCCCTGCTCCGCCGCCGGCGCCGGGCCGTCCCCGAGGACGTGTCGGTGATCGCGATCTGCCCGGACCAGGTCGCCACGCAGGCCTCCGTGCGACTGACGTCGGTCGCCATCCCCGCACAGGAGATGGGGCGGCAGGCCGTCGAGATGGTGATCGCCAAGCTGGAGGGGCGTGGGGCCGTCGAAGTGGCGCTCATCGCACCCGAGTTGACGATCCGCGCGAGCACGGGCCCGGCACCGGCGGCCGCCTGACGCTCCACTCGCCACCCGCCAACTCCCCGTGAGCCCCTGCGGGACGTGCCCCGGCCGGCGGCGGTGCGGCCGCGCACGACACGTGACGTTTCCGTTGCCCGGAACTGTGGCCTCCACCACAGCGGGGCCGATCCTGCCCTGCTGAAGTCGGCGGATGATTCCTCTGCTCCTGTTGTCGCTCGCGGGCGGACTGGTCGCCTGCGTCGCCCTCGCCGCGTACGGCTTACGCAGGCTCGGACGCCCGGACGCGGAGCGCGCCGGCGGCGCAGGACGGCTGCGCGGGCCCGCCGCCCTCGTGGGTGCGGCCGCGGTGGCCGTGTATGTGTGGGGTCTGCTCCATGTCGCCGGGGCGGTCCTGGCGGCGGAGGACGGCGGCACCGACTCGGCGCCGATCCGGCCGTGCCGTACGCCGGGCTGGCAGGAGTGGGCGCGGGACCCCGGCATCACCGGTTACACGGTGAGCTATCTGCCCGTGCGCTTCGTCTGCGAGACGGGGGACGGCGGCCGGTACGCCACCGGCCACGTCCCCAGGTACGTCAACCCGGCCTTCTTCTGCCTCGCGGTGGCCGCCGTGGCACTGGCCGGCACCGCCGCGCTCGACACGGAGCGCCGGGCCAGGAGGAGGCCGGCCGTGTGACGCGCGGCGCCCGGCCGTCCCGCACCTGTCGCACTTCTCAGCCTTCTCAGCCCTATCGGTCGCCTCGGTCGCCCCAGTCGCCCCAGCCTTCGCGCCAGCCGAGTTTGACGAGCAGGTTCTTCGCCTCTTCCGCGACCTCCGCCTGAGCGACCACGTCGTAGCGGGCGGCGACGATCTGGCTGCGGGACGCGAAGTCGCGGCGGCCTCCGGTGAACGCGTGGCCGGCGAAGCCGAAGAGCGCACCGAAGATCGCACCGTAGAACAGGCCGCTGATCAAGGGCAGTAGCGCGTCTCCGGGCGGGGCGGAACGGGCGTCTTCGCCGACTCGGGGCGCAAGCAGAACGTTCGACTGTCGGACCGGCGACGTGGGTCATGTCCCGTTCGCCATGGGCCCCTAAGGCGACGGAGATCCCGTATCCCTGTTCGAGGCCATGGCTAGAATGAGTCATGAAATCGAACTTCATGCGGTCCGGGACGAGTTGGGACCGGCGGCTCGCGGCGGTTCTGGCTTCCCTGCTGAGTGCGGCGGCCCTCGGCTGGACCGCGCTCGCACTGAGCGTGCACACGACCGGCTCGACCGCACTGGGCCCTGACAGTGTGACCGATGCCGATATGGCCCGGCTGGGCGCCGTCGTGATGGCCGGCATCGCGGCGGTCGCTGCCGGACTGTGGTGGTGCCACTGGGCGACCGTACGTCGGCCGGTGACGGGCGGAGGTTGGGCGCGGGGGGCGTTCGCCGTCTCCGTCGTCCACTCGATGTTCGTCATACCGGTGATCGCGTTCGCCTCCTGGGGCTGGAAGGCCCCTGTGATCGCCTTCACGTGCGCGGTGGTCGCGGGCGGCGTGCGGGAGGCCGCCCGGGTGACTGCCGGCTCCGCCCGTGCCGTGACCGCGTAGGTTCACCGCGTGGAGGCGACACCTCGTCTCGACGCGCCGGTGCCCGGCGGGCGAGGCGACGGACGATCATCGCCTCGTACACGAACAGGCACGCCCCCCATTGTCAGACCCTCGCCGTACGGTGTGGGTATGTCGTACTCCCCCGGGCCTGACGGCCAGGTGCCGCACGCCCTTGACCAGGTCAACGACCGTATCCGCCACCTGATGACGGAGCCGGCGAGCTCCGCGCGCGCCGAGGAGTACCAGGAGCTGCTCTCACTGTGGTCGGCCCTCTCGCGCGACGACGTGACGAAGGCGGCCTGACCAGGATCCGTACCGGGCGCCGGTGACCCGGACCTCCGGACACGCCGACGGCCGGAGCCCCTGGTGCGGGGGCTCCGGCCGTCGGCGATCGTTCAGGCAGTGCTCAGAGCGCGAGGCCCGTCAGCACGAGGACGCGCTCGTAGGTGTAGTCGTCCATCGCGAACTTCACGCCCTCACGCCCGACACCGGACTGCTTCACACCGCCGTACGGCATCTGGTCGGCGCGGTAGGACGGCACGTCGCCGACCACGACACCGCCGACCTCCAGCGCCCGGTGCGCGCGGAAGGCACTCTGCAGGTCATGGGTGAACACACCCGCCTGCAGACCGTACTTGGAGTCGTTGGCGGCGGCGAAGGCGGCTGTCTCGCCGTCCACCCTGCGCACGGTGAGGACCGGTCCGAAGACCTCCTCGCAGGAAACGGTGACATCGTCCGGCACGTCGGCGAGAACCGTCGGCGCGTAGGAGGCGCCGTCGCGCTTGCCGCCGGCGAGCAGCGAGGCACCCGCGCGGACCGCCTCGTCGACCCACGACTCGACACGCTTGGCCGCGTCCTCGCTGACCAGCGGGCCGACGTCGGTCTTGTCGTCCGACGGGTCGCCGGTCACCTGCGCCTCGACGGCGGCGACGATGCGCGGCAGCAGCCGGTCGTACACGGACGCGTCCGCGATCACCCGCTGCACGGAGATGCAGGACTGGCCGCCCTGGTAGTTCGAGAAGGTGGCGATCCGGGTGGCGGCCCAGTCCAGGTCCTCGTCGCTCGCCCAGTCGGCGAGCACGACGGCCGCGCCGTTGCCGCCCAGTTCCAGGGTGCAGTGCTTGCGCGGCACCGAGTCCATGATCGCGTAACCGACCCTCTCGGAACCGGTGAAGGAGATCACGGGCAGGCGCTCGTCCTGGACGAGGGCGGGCATGCGGTCGTTCGAGACCGGCAGGATGCTCCACGAACCGGCGGGCAGGTCCGTCTCGGCGAGCAGGTCACCGATGATCAGGCCCGACAGCGGCGTCGCGGGAGCCGGCTTCAGGATGATCGGCGCGCCGGCCGCGATGGCCGGGGCGATCTTGTGGGCGCACAGGTTGAGGGGGAAGTTGAACGGCGCGATGCCGAGGACGACGCCCTTCGGGAAGCGGCGGGTCAGAGCGAGGCGGCCCTGACCACCGAGGTCGGTGTCCAGGCGCTGGGCCTCGCCGCCGTTGAACCTGCGGGCTTCCTCCGCCGCGAAACGGAACACGGAGACCGCGCGGCCCACCTCGCCGCGGGCCCACTTGATCGGCTTGCCGTTCTCGGCGGAGATGAGCCGCGCGATCTCCTCGGTGCGCTCGACGAGGCGGCGGCTCACGTGGTCGAGGGCCGCGGCGCGGACGTGGGCGGGGGTGGCGGCGAACTCGTCGCGCACGGCGTGTGCGGCGGCGACGGCCTCCTCGACCTGGGCCTCGGTCGGGACGCTGACCTGGGCGACGAGCCGGCCGTCCCACGGTGAGGTCACGTCGAAGGCGGTCTCGCCGGTGGCCTGGCGGCCGGCGAGCCAGAAGGCGGTGGTGGAAGTCATGTCGAGTCCCGGGCCCTTCCGAGGTTGAGGAGTCCTTGGCTTTCGTGGTCCACGGTAGGGCCGGGGTGGCGGAGAGGTGTTTGTCCGGGGCGTAGCAGTCACCTGGCGGGGTACGCCGCTTTGTCCCGGTCGCCGAGGGGTGTTCCGCCCCCGCCGCCCCTACCCGACCCATCCCGTACCTGGGGACTCCGCCCCCCAGACCCCCGCCAAGGGGCTGCGGCCCCCTGGACCCCCGCCTCGCCCGAAGGGCTCGTCCTCAAACGCCGGACGGGCTGAGGACATGACCCCGGGCGCCGGTCCTGACAGCGAGCCCCCGCAACTTCAGTGCGGGCCCGCACCACCAGCGCACCCTCGGTCCTCCAGCGCAGCCCGCACCTCCATGCAGGCCGCGCCCCACACCTCCAGCGCAGGCCCACACCTCCAGCCCGTCCGGCGCTTGAGGACAAGGCCCTCAAGGCCGGAGAGGGGTTCCGGGGGCGGCAGCCCCCAGGAAACGGAGGGGTCGGGTTAGGGCGGCGGGGGCGAAACCCTCTATTCCGCGGCGGCAGCCGTCGTCTTCAAGGCCAGCCAGAGTTCCATCCGTACATCGGGATCGTCGAGGGACCTCCCGAGGATCTCCTCGACCCTCCGCATCCGGTAACGCAGCGTATGCCGGTGCACCCCGAGATCCGCGGCCGCCGCGTCCCACTGCCCGTGCCGGGACAGCCAGGCCCGCAGTGAGGCCACCAGGTCGCCGCGCCCGGTCGCGTCGTGCTCGTACAGCGCCCGCAGCAGACCGTCGGCGAACGCCCGTACCGCGTCGTCCGCGAGGAGCGGCAGCACCGACCCCGCGGCCAGTTCCTCGTGCTCGACCAGGGACCGGCCCCGCCGCCGGGCGACGGACAGCGCCTGTTCGGCCTGCTTGTAGGCGGCGGCCGCGGCGATCGGCCCGGCCGGGGCGGACAGGCCGACGACCAGCTCGTCCTCCTCGCCCGCCGGCTGCTCCCAGGCCCCGGCCCGCACGGCGTCCAGGGCGAGGGCGTACTCCCCGCACGCGGCCACCGCCGCGCCTCCGTCCACGGCGAGCACGACCAGCCGCTCGCCGTCGGGCACCACGAGCACGGACTCGCCGGAGCGGGCGGCGGCCGACTCCACGATCTCGGCGAGGCCGCCGAGCGGGTCGCCGTTCGTGTCCGGTACCGCGACCTGGGCCGTGGACGGCTTCGGCGCGGCGACCCTGGCGTGCCCGTCGGCGTGCGCCCGGGCCGCCGAGGCGGACGCCGACTCGGCGAGGATGAGCCGGAACGGCGCGTCGAGCAGTTCCCCGTACAGGTCCCCCGCCACGGTCCGGGCGTGCTCCGGCTGGCCCGCGAGCAGCATGCGCAGCACCGCCGCGCCGATCCGCTGCTCGGCCGCGTGCAGTGGCCGTGACCGCTCGGTGGTGAGGGTCAGCAGCGCGATCGCCGAGTGCACGGCGTACCGCTCGGCGGTGCCGAGGGCGGCGGCCGTGCCGACGGCGAGCGCGGCGCGGGGCCTGCGTCCGGTCCCGAGGGAGTGCAGTTCGACGCGGTCCTCGCCGCCCACCACCGAACTCGCGGGCGCGGGCCGTTCGCGCAGCCGCTCCACGTCCGGGGTGAGCCGCCCGGCCCGCCGTACGGCCCACTCGGGCGCGGCGGCGACGACGGCGCCCGAGGCGTCGTACAGCGCGGCCCAGCCGTCCACCTGTCCGGCGAGCGCGGCGAGCAGTCCCTGGGGGCCGTCGCTCAGCGCCTGTTTGGTCAGCTCGCGCTGGGCGGCGAAGCCCGCGGTCACGGCTCGGTACTGGTCCGCGGCGATCGCGGCCGACACGGCCTTGCTGATCGCCAGGAACGGCGTACGCCGGGGTACCTCCAGCAGCGGGAGGCCTTCCTCCTCGGCCGCGTCGACGAGTGCCTTCGGGGTCTCCTCGTAGTTGACGCCGACGGCGAAGCCCAGGCCGACGACCCCCGCTCCGGCGAGCCGCTTCACGTAACGCCGCATGGCGTCCGGGTCCTCCGCGTCCAGCGTGAGCGCGGTGATGAGCAGCAGTTCCCCGCCCTCCATGTACGGCACGGGGTCCGCGAGCTCGCTGACATGGGCCCAGCGGACGGGCACGTCCAGTCGGTCCTCGCCGGCCCGCACGGTCAGCTTGAGCGCGGAGTGGTGGACGAGCGAGGCGAGCGTGGGGGGCATGAGGCCTTCAGTCGGTGTGATCTCTGTGATCTTTTGGCCGCGGTGTATGAACGGCCTGTGTCGATTCTGCCTCACCGTACGGTCGTCGCGTGAGTTCCTGTCCCTACGTCCTGGCCAGCGGGTCCGTATGTGTAGGTCCATACGGCTCCATCCATACGTCACGCCCGGTGGTGCGGGTCAGCCGCCCAGGTCCACCAGCAGTGGCGGGGCGTGTTCGCCCTTCACGCTGGTCAACGACAGCACCGCGTGTCCGGGCGGCACCGTGTGGGCCAGTTCGGACGCCGACCAGTGCTCCCGCTCGACCTGACGCACGGTGACGGCGTCCGTGGTCACGGCCTTGCCGGTCACCAGCTTGCGCAGGGCGTGGATGGCCCGGGTCATGGGCTGATCGGCGAAGACGGTGTGCTGGGCCACATCACGTGCTTCCACCCATTCGGTGCCCCAGGACTCGGCGAAGCGCCCGCCGTCCCACGTCGTGACGCCGGAGAAGGCCATACGGCAGCCGACCGCTCCGTACAGCGGCCCGTGCAGGGCCTCGGGGATGTCCCCGATGGTCCGCAGGGCGAGCACCACTCCCGCGTTCTGCGCCCGGAAGCCCTGGATGCGGCGTACCGTCCCGGCGGTCAGCGCCCCGGTCGCGTCGTCGAGCACCAGGCAGGCGAAGTGCCCGCGCTCGCCGCCGCCGCGGACGACGGTGGCGAACTGGGCGAGCAGCAGCCGGGTGATCAGCTGGGACGCCTCTTCGTACCCGCGTTCCGGGAGATCGATCCGAACGCGGAGCGGGTGATGGGCGACCGCCCGGAGTGAGAAGGGCCGGGCGCTCCCGCCCGCGCCGAAGAAGTCCGCGAAGACGGGCCGGTCCAGAAGCGCCAGACGGTCGGCCAGAACGGGGCCGGGGTCGTTCGAGCCGCCCTTCTGCCGCAGCCGCGCCTCCAGTTCACGGAGCATCGCGGGGTGCCCCCCGGCCGACAGTCCCTGGCGCAGCGGCTCCAGCACCGCAGGCACGCCTTCGAGCAGTTCGCGCAGCACGGGAATCGTCGGGAAGGTGCCGTGCAGGGTGCGGTAGGGGCCGAGCAGTTGGGCGAGGGCGGTGGCGGCGCGCCGCACGTCGACGCCGTCGACGCTCCCGACCAGGCCTTCGGCGAGAAGCGCCGCCGCCTCGTCGGAGTCGTCGCAGTCGGCGTACAGGTCCAGGTCATGGACCGACTCGGGATTGCCGAGCTTCACGACGACGTCGTACGACGTGTCCGGGCCGACCGGTGTCCCGGCGGCCGCCACCGCGACGACGGCGCACCGCGCGGTGAGGGCCTGCAGCCCGAGCGATTCGACGACAGGGCGTACGAGGTGGCGGGTCTTCCCGGAACCCGCCGGTCCGACCGCGAGGAGCGAGGTGCCGAGTGTCGCCGGGTCGAGGGCGGCACCCGCTCCGGAGTAGGCGAGCGGGGTGCGCTCCCGGGCGACCCACCGGCCGAGCCGCACCTGGGCCGCGAGCAGGTCGTGCGGGGCGGCGCGGGAGGGCAGGTCGCGGGCTCCGGACGGGTGGGTCCAGGCCGCGGCGCCCCGGCGCAGCACGGTGTCGCTGAAGACGGCGAGCCGTCCGTCCCGCTTCGCCGAGGTCCAGGCACGCAGAATCCTGGCGCAGTCCACGTCGTTCATTCGTTCGGTCAGTACCTCGGAGGAGAGGAGGTCCGCCGCCTTGTGCTGTCCGGTCGCCCTCAGCTCGGGCCACTCGGCGGCAGGGCCGGACGCTCCCGAGGGCTCGGTCGAGGGCGCCGGTGCCGCTGCTGGAGCCGGCCGGTTGCCGAACCGTTCCCTGGCGAGCGGCCACCATCCGCCCAGCTTGGCGAAGGGCAGCAGGACCAGCACGGTGATCACCGTGTAGACGCCGTAGGTGAGCGTCACCGACCGGAACACCTCGTGACCGCCGGCGATCAGCGCCACGAGGGACAGCGCCGGATCGACGATCGGCAGGGGGTCCCACCCGACGCCGGGAAAGGCTTCCGGCCAGACGAAGGTCAGGGTCACCAGAGCCGCCACGGCCGCGATGACGGCCCGGCCGGGCTGCGTGCGCCGGACGACGAAGTGGTGGGCGATCTCGCGCCAGCTTCCGAGACGGCCCATCGCGTAGATCAGCGCGCCGAAGAACAGGCCGTTGTAGAGGACGATGGCATCCCCGCCCTGCCATGATTTCGGGGAGGTCGTCCCGCCCCACCACCAGTCGTCCGGTGTGAACAGTTTCAGCACGACCAGCTGATAGGGAATGTTCCCGCGGCGCCACAAGGACCAGACGACGAGCCCGATCACCAAGGGGATCGCGAGGCCGACGACCGTCACGGAAGAGAGCCGCTTCCGGTCCCTCGACGCCCGGGGGGCGACGTATCCGTACCGCCAGATCCCGAGTGCGGCGTCCGGGCGCGGCTCGTTGAGCCAGTCACGCACCGCGGGCCGGGGCGCCGGCGGCCGGCCGGGCACGGGCGGCGGTCCCGGGGGCCTGGGCGGAGCACCTCCGGGAACGGCGGGAATGCCGGGGGGTGCGGCCGGACGAGGCACGGGATCGGCATGCGTGCCACGTGCGTCGCGCGTACCGTCGAAGTCCATCGTGTGCGCCCCCTGACCAGCCAGACCGCTTGTCGCTCCAAGGCCAATCTAGTGGTCCTACGAGGTGAGTTCACCGTTTACACGGCCCGGTCCGCCGCGAGGGCGGGCCGCCGTGCCCGCGCTCCTCCATGTCCGCCGCCGCGTCCGCCGCCATGTCCACATGTCCACCACGGACAAGCGGTCCTTCCGACAACGCCCACATGGAGCATGCCCACCCCCCAGGGCCGGCCCTAGCCTGCGAAGAAAGAAGTCAAGCGTCCGAAAACACCCGCCCGGCGCCCCGTCCGCCGGGGACCGTCCGGTTCGCAAGATCATCAGGGAGCCCCTCATGACCGCACTTCCGCAGGAGCGCCGCGTCGTCACCGCCATCCCCGGCCCGAAGTCGCAGGAGCTGCAGGCCCGCCGCACCGCCGCGGTCGCGGCCGGCGTGGGCTCGGTGCTCCCGGTCTTCACCACGCGCGCCGGCGGCGGCATCATCGAGGACGTCGACGGCAACCGCCTGATCGACTTCGGCTCCGGCATCGCCGTGACGTCGGTCGGCGCGAGTGCCGAGGCTGTCGTACGCCGGGCCTCCGCCCAGCTCCAGGACTTCACCCACACCTGTTTCATGGTCACGCCGTACGAGGGCTACGTCGCCGTCGCCGAGGCGCTGGCCGAGCTGACGCCGGGCGACCACGCCAAGAAGTCCGCGCTGTTCAACTCGGGCGCCGAGGCCGTCGAGAACGCCGTCAAGATCGCCCGCGCCTACACCAAGCGCCAGGCCGTCGTCGTCTTCGACCACGGCTACCACGGCCGGACGAACCTCACGATGGCGCTGACGGCCAAGAACATGCCGTACAAGCACGGCTTCGGGCCGTTCGCGCCCGAGGTCTACCGGGTGCCGGTGGCCTACGGCTACCGCTGGCTGACCGGCCCGCAGAACGCCGGCGCCGAGGCGTCCGCGCAGGCCATCGACATGATCAACAAGCAGATCGGGGCCGACAACGTGGCCGCGATCATCATCGAGCCGGTGCTGGGCGAGGGCGGCTTCATCGAGCCCGCGAAGGGCTTCCTGCCGGCCATCAGCCAGTTCGCCAAGGACAACGGCATCGTCTTCGTCGCGGACGAGATCCAGTCCGGCTTTTGCCGCACCGGCCAGTGGTTCGCGTGCGAGGACGAGGGCATCGTCCCCGACCTGATCACCACCGCCAAGGGCATCGCGGGCGGCCTGCCGCTCGCCGCCGTGACCGGCCGCGCCGAGATCATGGACGCCGCGCACTTGGGCGGCCTGGGTGGCACCTACGGCGGCAACCCGGTGGCCTGCGCGGGCGCGCTCGGCGCGATCGAGACCATGAAGGAGCTCGACCTCAACGCCAAGGCGAAGAACATCGAGTCGCTCATGAAGGCCCGGCTGGGTGCCATGGCCGAGAAGTTCGACGTCATCGGCGACGTCCGTGGCCGCGGCGCCATGATCGCCATCGAGCTGGTGAAGGACCGCGCGACCAAGGAGCCGAACCCGGAGACGACCGCCGCGCTCGCCAAGGCCTGCCACCAGGAGGGCCTGCTGGTCCTGACCTGTGGCACCTACGGCAACGTCCTCCGCTTCCTGCCCCCGCTGGTCATCGGCGAGGACCTCCTCAACGAGGGCCTCGACATCATCGAGCAGGCCTTTTCCCGCGTCTGACGTCACCGTCGCGCCCGCACCGGAACCCGGCAGGCCGCCGACGGCGGATTCCGCTTCGTTCCGCGGCGGGTGCGGCCGGGGGCAGAGCGTGTGAAGAACGTGTGCGAGGTGGATGACAGGACGCGTTTGCGACTGTCGGTGCCGCATCCCCTGCCGTAGGTTCTACCCAGATGAGAGAAACACCCCGCCCACAGGGGACTGTGGGCGACACAGGGTCGAGGCCTCCCCAGCTTCACCCTGGCCGTGCCCTCGCGCACACACCCGGAGCTTCCGGCTCCGGATCTCTTCACCGATCGGACAGTCGCCCGCCCCAAACCCCCCGGGGCGCGCGACGATCCGATCCGGTCGGCCGCCCCGGAACCACCCCCCCTGTTCCGGGGCGGCCGACCTTCCTTCCCGGCCTCCCCGGCCTCGCGGGCCTTCTGTGGCTGCTCGGCCTTCCGGCCGCCCTCTTCGCGCTGATCACCTGGCAGGTCGCGGCCCACGGCCCCCTCGCCCGCGCCGACGAGCGCCTCAGCCGCTCCCTCGTCCACCCGGACCGCGTCTCCGAGCTCCTCGCCGACCTGGGCGGCGTCCCCGTAGCGGTACCGGTGCTGACCGTCGTCCTCGGGTACGTGGCACTGTCCGCCCGCGCCGCCGGGCGGGAACGCTGGTGGCTGCCGCCGGCCGTCGCCGCGGGGCTGATGGCGGTCGTACCGGCGGTGATCGTGCCGCTGAAGGAACTGGTCGCCCGCCCGGGCCCACCGGTCATGGGCCCGGGCACGGGCTTCTACCCCTCGGGTCACACCGCCACGGCTGTCGTCGCCTACGGCGGCGCGACCCTGCTCCTCCTCCCCCGGCTCCGTACGGCCCGCGCCCGCCGCGGGCTGCTGGGGCTCTGCCTCACCGTGAACCTGGCGGTCGCCTTCGGCCTGGTCCGCCGCGGGTACCACTGGCCGCTGGACGTCCTGGCGAGCTGGTGCCTGGGCGCGGTGCTGCTCACGGCGTCGGTCCTGTTCTCCGAGTGGGGCGTCAGCCGAAGTAGCCGTCGAAGTTCCGCTGGAACTCCCAGCCCGCGAACCGGTCCCAGTTGACGGACCACGTCATCAGGCCGCGCAGTCCGGGCCAGGTGCCGTGGGTCGCGTACGAGCCGCAGTTCGTCCGCTTGGTCAGACAGTCCAGCGCCTTGTCCACCTCCGCCGGGGACACATAGCCGTTGCCCGCGTTCACCGAGGCCGGCATGCCGATGGCGACCTGGTCGGGGCGCAACGGCGGGAAGACGTTGTTGGTGTCTCCCGCGACCGGGAAGCCGGTGAGCAGCATGTCGGTCATGGCGATGTGGAAGTCGGCGCCGCCCATCGAGTGGTACTGGTTGTCGAGACCCATGATGGGGCCGGAGTTGTAGTCCTGGACGTGCAGGAGCGTGAGGTCGTCGCGCAGGGCGTAGATCACCGGGAGGTACGCGCCGGCCCGCGGGTCCTGGCCGCCCCACTTGCCCGTGCCGTAGAACTGGTAGCCGAGCTGGACGAAGAAGGTCTCCGGGGCCATCGTGAGGACGAACCCGGAGCCGTACTTGGCCTTCAGGGTCTTCAGCGCGGAGATCAGGTTCACGACCACCGGCGTCGTCGGACTCTTGAAGTTCGTGTCGCTCGCGTCCAGCGAGAGCGAGTGCCCCTCGAAGTCGATGTCCAGGCCGTCGAGACCGTAGGTGTCGATGATCTTCGAGACCGAGGAGACGAAGGTGTCGCGGGCGGCCGCGGTGGTCAGCTGGACCTGGCCGTTCTGGCCGCCGATCGATATCAGCACCTTCTTGCCCGCGGCCTGCTTGGCCTTGATCGCCGCCTTGAAGTCGGCGTCGCTCTCGACCGTGGGGCATTCGGCGACCGGGCAGCGGGTGAAGCGGATGTCGCCGGACGTGGTGGAGGTCGGTTCGCCGAAGGCCAGGTCGATGACGTCCCAGCTGTCGGGGACGTCGGCCATCCGGGTGTAGCCGGAGCCGTTGGCGAAGCTCGCGTGGAGGTAGCCGACCAGGGCGTGCGTCGGAAGGCTCCCGCCCGGGCCGCCGGAGCCCGCGGAGGTCGTCGCCGTCACCGCGGCCGACTTCGCCGACTCCCCCGCGTCGTTGGTCGCGGCGACCTGGAAGGCGTACGCCGTCGAGGGCGTGAGTCCGCCCGCCGTGGCCGATGTCCCGGTGACCGTCTGGACCCGGACGCCGTCGCGGTAGAGCGCGTAGCCCGTCGCGCCGGTCACCGCCGACCAGGACAGCGCGACGGTCGAGGAGGTGACCGTGCCGGCCTTGAGCCCGGTGGGCACGGCCGGGGGCTGGCCCGCCTCGACACCGGGACCGACGAGGGAGAGGTCGTCCGCGTAGTAGGCACCGGTGCCGTACCAGCCGTGGGTGTAGATCGTGACCTTGGTGGTGGACGGGCCGGTGCGGAAGGTCGTGGAGAGCCGCTGCCAGTCGGACGCGGACGGGGTCCAGGCGGAGACGTCGGTGGTGCCGGTGCCGCTCGCGCCGAGGTAGACGTAACTGCCCCGGACGTATCCGGCGAGGGTGTACGGGGAGTCGGGTCTCACGGTCACCGTCTGCGAGCACTGCGCGTTGTCGCTGCCGGCCGGGGTCGCCTGCAGCGCCGAACCGCCGCTGCGCACGGGTGTTTTCACGACGGCGCCCGCCGTGCAGGTCCAGCCGTCGAGGCCGGTCTCGAAGCCGCCGTTCCTGACCAGGTCCGCGTCGGCCGCGTGGGCGGCCGGCGAGAGCGCGGCGAGGCCGGGCAGGGCCAGCACGGTGGCCGTGCAGACGGCGAGCAGCCTCCGGCGGAGCGGGAGCGGTCTGTCGGGGCCCCTGTTTTCGGTGCGTTCCACAACTGCCTCCAGGCATGGGGGAATTCAGGAGGGTGGAGCGCGCCCAACCTGGTCCAGACCAATCCGGTTGTCAAGACCTCTGCCGCTCGGTGCGGCTTCCGTGGGCGGCCGGGTCCGTGCGGCTTCCGTGGGCGGCCGGGTCCGTTCCCGTCGTCGCTATCGGTCCTCGCTTCCGGCGAGACCCGCGGCGGCCTCGTGCATGGCCAGTTCCAGCAGCGCCGGATCGGTGAGCGTTCCGGTGCCGTCCGGCGGGACCAGCCAGCGGACCCCGCCGGTCAGCCGTCCCGGGTACGGCACCACGATCCAGGTGCCGTGCCCCGCCGTGCGCACTCCCGTGCCGAGCCAGCGCGCGGCGGTGCCCGGCGGCACGAAGAAGCCCATCCGGGCGTCGCCGAAGTCGACGAGCACCGGGCCCGGCTGGTCGATGACCCGGGTGAGCACGTCGAGCGTGGGGTAGCCGAGCCGGCCCGGCAGGATCAGTACGTCCCAGAGCCGGCCGGCCGGCAGCAGCGCGACCCCCGCCGGATTGCGCTCCCACTCCCAGCGGCAGACCCCGGGATCCGGTGCCACGGATGCCAGCCATTCGACCGCCGTCTTGGCCCCTGTCATGGCGGTACCTCCCTCTCTCCTCATGTCGACGCCGGTCGCGTCAGAAGGGAGAGGGGGGTTCGGGCCGGGCATTACGCGGGTTCGGCCATCCCGTGGTAGTGAACCGGATCACAGTGGGTGAGCTGGGCGTACGCCTGTGGATCAACGGCACTCCGAAGCGCCCGGTGATCAACGGTCCGGTGGTCACCGGCCCCGGACCTCAGCTGTCGAAGCCCAGCCCCAGCCGGTCCATGGCCCTCAGCCACAGATTGCGGTGCCCGCCGTGCGCGTCCGCCCGCGCCAGCGACCACTTGGTGAGCGCGATGCCCGTCCAGGCGAACGGCTCGGGCGGGAACGGCAGCGGCTTCCTGCGGACCATCTCCAGCTCGGTGCGCTCCGTGCGCTCCCCCGCCAGCAGGTCGAGCATCACGTCCGCGCCGAACCGGGTCGCGCCGACCCCGAGCCCCGTGTACCCGGCCGCGTACGCGACCCGGCCCCGGTGCGCGGTGCCGAAGAAGGCCGAGAAGCGCGAGCAGGTGTCGATGGCACCGCCCCACGCGTGGGTGAAGCGGACGCCCTCCAACTGCGGGAAGCAGGTGAAGAAGTGCCCGGCGAGCTTCGCGTAGGTCTCCGGGCGGTGGTCGTACTCGGCGCGCATCCGGCCGCCGTACGGGTAGATCGCGTCGTAGCCGCCCCACAGGATCCGGTTGTCGGACGAGAGCCGGAAGTAGTGGAACTGGTTGGCCGAGTCCCCCAGCCCCTGACGGTTCTTCCAGCCCACGGCGGCCAGTTGGCCGGCGGTCAGCGGCTCGGTCATCAGCGCGTAGTCGTAGACCGGGACGGTGTACGACCGCACTCTCCTGACCAGGTTCGGGAAGATGTTGGTGGCGAGGGCCACCCGGCGGGCCCGGACGGAGCCGTAGGGGGTCCGTACGGCCATGCCGGCGCCGTACGCCTTCAGTTCGAGCGCGGGGGTGTGCTCGTACACCCGCACGCCGAGCCGGAGGCAGGCGCGCTTGAGGCCCCAGGCGAGCTTCGCGGGATGCAGCATGGCGACGCCGCGGCGGTCGTACAGGCCGGCCAGGAAGGTCGGCGAGTCGACCTGGTCCCGGACCGCCGCGGCGTCCAGGAACTCCACGCCGTCCGCGAGACCCCGGCCGCGCAGCTCCTCGTACCACTCCCGGAGTTCCCCGGCCTGGTGCGGCTCGGTGGCGACGTCGATCTCGCCGGTGCGCTCGAAGTCGCAGTCGAGGCCGTAGCGGGTGACGGCCTCCTCGATCGCGTCGAGGTTGCGTGCGCCCAGTTCCTCCAGCTTCCCGATCTCGTCCGGCCAGCGGGTGAGTCCGTTGGACAGGCCGTGGGTCAGCGACGCGGCGCAGAATCCGCCGTTGCGGCCCGAGGCGGCCCAGCCCGCCTCGCGGCCCTCCAGGAGCACCACCTCGCGCCCCGGGTCGCGCTCCTTGGCGAGCAGCGCGGTCCACAGTCCGCTGTAGCCGCCGCCGACGACGAGCAGGTCGCAGGTCTCGGCGCCGGTGAGGGCGGCTTCGGGGCGAGGCCTGCCGGGGTCGTCCAGCCAGTACGGAACCGGCTGCGCTTCGGAAAGGGATGCGGTCCAACGGGTCATGGCGCTCGGGGCCATGATTTCAACTCCCAACGGATTACTTGCGCTTACGCCTTCTGCCTGTTGCGGCGATTTCCTATGACCATGCCGACCAGGACGAACAGTACGGCGACGATGAACATGGCCGTACCGATGACATTGATCTGAACGGGTGTCCCGCGCTGCGCCGAACCCCACACGAACATGGGGAAGGTGACGGTCGAGCCCGCGTTGAAATTGGTGATGATGAAATCGTCGAAGGAGAGCGCGAAGGCGAGCAGCGCGCCCGCGGCGATCCCGGGGGCGGCGATGGGCAGGGTGACGCGCAGGAAGGTCTGCACCGGCCCCGCGTAAAGGTCCTGGGCCGCCTGCTCCAGGCGCGGATCCATCGACATCACGCGCGCCTTGACGGCGGTCACGACGAAGCTGAGGCAGAACATGATGTGGGCGATCAGGATCGTCCAGAAGCCCAGCTGGGCGCCCAGGTTGAGGAAGAGCGTCAGCAGCGAGGCGGCCATCACGACCTCGGGCATCGCCATCGGCAGGAAGATCAGCGAGTTCACCGCGCCGCGGGCCCGGAAGCGGTAGCGGACCAGCGCGAAGGCGATCATCGTGCCGAGGACGGTGGCCCCGAGGGTCGCCCAGACGGCGATCTGGAGGCTGAGGGAGAGCGAGCCGCACATGTCGGCGACCCCGCACGGATCGCGCCAGGCGTCCGTGGAGAACTGCTGCCACTCGTAGTTGAAACGCCCCTTCGGTTTGTTGAAGGAGAACACCGTGACGATCACGTTCGGCAGCAGCAGATATCCGAGGGTGACCAGTCCCGCGATGACGACGAGATTCCTCTTGAACCAGCGTACGAAGGCCATTTAGACCAGATCCTCCGTCCCGGACTTGCGGATGTAGAGCGTGACCATGATGAGGATCGCGGCCATGAGGATGAAGGAGAGCGCCGCGGCCGTCGGATAGTCGAGGATCCGCAGGAACTGCGTCTGGATGACGTTGCCGACCATGCGGGTGTCCGTGGAGCCGAGCAGGTCCGCGTTGACGTAGTCGCCGCTGGCGGGGATGAAGGTGAGCAGGGTGCCGGAGACGACTCCGGGCATCGACAGCGGGAAGGTGACCTTGCGGAAGGTGGTGAACGGCTTCGCGTACAGGTCGCCCGCCGCCTCGTGCAGCCGTCCGTCGATGCGCTCCAGCGAGGTGTAGAGCGGCAGGATCATGAACGGCAGGAAGTTGTACGTCAGACCGCAGACCACCGCGAGCGGGGTGGCCAGTACCCGGTCGCCCGCCGTGAAGCCGAGCCAGCTGGTGACGTCCAGGACGTGCAGCGTGTTGAGGGCGCCGACGACCGGGCCGCCGTCCGCGAGGATCGTCTTCCAGGCGAGCGTGCGGATCAGGAAGCTGGTGAAGAACGGCGCGATGACCAGGATCAGCACGACGTTGCGCCAGCGGCCCGCCCGGAAGGCGATCAGGTACGCCAGCGGGTACCCGAGCAGCAGGCACAGGATCGTGGCGGCGCCGGCGTAGAGCACCGAGCGCAGGAACTGCGGCCAGTAGTCGGACAGCGCGTTCCAGTACGTCTGGAAGTGCCAGGTGACCTTGAAGCCCTCCTCCAGGGAGCCCGTCTGCACGGACGTGGAGGCCTGGTAGACCATCGGCAGCGCGAAGAAGACCAGCAGCCACAGGATGCCGGGCAGGAGCAGCCAGTACGGGACGAGGCGGCCGCGTCTGCGGGGCGGCTTGCTGTCCGGCTGCGGCGCGCGGGGCGGCGCCTCGGTGACGGTGGCCATCAGGCGGCCTCCTCCTCGACGCTCTCCACACCCGCGTCGATGTCCTGCGCCGCGTCCAGCCCGAAGGTGTGCGCCGGGCTCCAGTGCAGGACGACGTCGGCGCCGGGGATGAGCCGGGGGTCGCGGTCGATGTTCTGGGCGTAGACCTCGAACTCGGGACAGACGGCGCTGTCGATGACGTACTGCGTGGAGACGCCGATGAAGCTGGAGTCGGCGATCTTGCCGGTGATGCGGTTGCGGCCGGCCGGGATCTCGCCGGCGTCGTCCGCGTGGGTGAGCGAGATCTTCTCGGGGCGCACGCCGACCAGGACCTTGCCGCCGGTCGTCGTGGGCGCCGCACAGCGGGCCCCGGGCAGCACGAGCTTCCCGCCGCCCGCCTTCAGCACGATGTCCTCGCCGTCGCGGGAGTCGACCTCGGCCTCGATGAGGTTCGAGGTGCCGAGGAAGTTCGCGACGAAGGTGGTGTTCGGGTTCTCGTAGAGGTCGGCGGGGGCGCCGAGCTGCTCGACGCGGCCCGCGTTCATCACGGCGACCGTGTCGGCCATGGTCATGGCCTCCTCCTGGTCGTGCGTGACGTGGACGAAGGTGATGCCGACCTCGGTCTGGATGCGCTTGAGCTCCAGCTGCATCTGACGGCGCAGCTTGAGGTCGAGGGCGCCGAGCGGCTCGTCGAGGAGCAGCACCTTGGGGTGGTTGATCAGTGCGCGGGCCACCGCGACGCGCTGCTGCTGGCCGCCGGAGAGCTGGTGCGGTTTCTTGCGCGCCTGCTCGCCGAGCTGGACGAGGTCGAGCATGTCGCCCACCTGCTTCTTCACCGACTTGATGCCGCGTCGGCGCAGGCCGAAGGCGACGTTCTCGAAGATGTCGAGATGCGGGAAGAGGGCGTAGGACTGGAAGACGGTGTTCACCGGCCGCTTGTAGGGCGGCAGGTGGGTGACCTCCTGGTCACCGAGGAACACGGTGCCGGAGGAGGGTTCCTCCAGTCCCGCGATCATGCGCAGGGTGGTGGTCTTGCCACAGCCGGAGGCGCCGAGCAGGGCGAAGAACGAGCCCTGCGGCACGGTGAGGTCGAGCGGTTGCACGGCGGTGAAGGAGCCGTAGGTCTTGCTGATAGCGGAGAGGCGGACGTCGCCGCTGTTGTCCGTGGTGTTCATCCTCGTCACGCCCCTGTGAGCTTCGCGAACTTCTGCTGATAGGCCGTCTCTTCCTTCGAGCTCAGTGAGCGGAAGGCATGGGACTTGGCCTGCATGGCCTTGTCGGGAACGATCAGCGGGTTGTCCGCCGCCGACTTGTCGATCTTGGCGAGATAGGGCTTCACTCCCGCGACCGGGCTCACGTAGTTGATGTAGGCGGCGAGTTCGGCGGCCGGCTCCAGCTCGTAGTAGTAGTCGATGAGCCGCTCCGCGTTCGTCTTGTGACGCGCCTTGTTCGGGATGAGCATGTTGTCGGTCGACGTCATGTATCCGCTGTCGGGGATCACGTAGCCGACGTCGGGGCTGTCCGCCTGGAGCTGCACGATGTCGCCCGCCCAGGCGACGCACGCGGCGAAGTCGCCCTTGCTGAGGTCGGACGTGTAGTCGTTGCCGGTGAAGCGGCGGATCTGCCCCTTGTCGACGGCCTTCTGGAGGCGCGCGATCACCGCGTCGTAGTCGTCGTCCGTGAACTTCGCCGGGTCCTTGCCCATGTCGAGCATGGTCATGCCGACGCTGTCGCGCATCTCGGTCAGGAAGCCGACACGGCCCTTGAGCTCGGGGTTGTCGAGCAGATCGGAGATCGACCTGACCTCGATGCCGTCAAGCGCCTTCTTGTTGTACGCGATGACCGTCGAGATGCCCTGCCACGGGTACGAGTAGGCGCGCCCGGGGTCCCAGTCGGGGGCGCGGAACTGGTCCGACAGATTGGCGAAGGCGTGCGGCAGGTGGGACGGGTCCAGTTTCTGGACGTAGCCGAGCCGGATCATGCGGGCGGCCAGCCAGTCGGTGAGCACGACGAGGTCCCGGCCGGTGGCCTGGCCCGCGGCGAGCTGCGGCTGGACCTTGCCGAAGAACTCGTCGTTGTCGTTGATGTCCTCGGTGTACTTGACCTGGATTCCGGTCCGCTTGGCGAAGGCGTCGAGCGTGGGACGGTGTTTGCCGCTGTCGTCCACGTCGATGTACTCGGGCCAGTTGGAGAAGTCGACGACCTTCTCCTTGGCCGAGTGGTCGTCGGCGGACACACCGCCCTGTGTCTTGCCGGCCGCGGGGATCCCGCAGGCGCTGAGCGCCCCGAGTCCCCCCACCGCGAGCGCGCCGCCCGCGGAGGCGCGCAGCAGGGAACGGCGGGTCATGGCGGCCCGTCCGTTGCGGAAGCTGCGCCGCACGGCGGCCGCTTCGGCCGGTGTCAGGCGGTCGGGCTCGTACTGCTTCATGCGCGTGCTGCCCTTTCGGGAGGTCTCGGCCACGGACGGGGCGGACCGTTCTGCTAGCGGTCCCCGAAGATCGTGCGGTGCCAGTCCTTCCTGGCCACCGCGGTGTTGTCGAACATGACGTGCTTGATCTGGGTGTACTCCTCGAACGAGTACGCCGACATGTCTTTGCCGAAGCCGGACGCCTTGTAACCGCCGTGCGGCATCTCGCTGATGATCGGAATGTGGTCGTTGACCCAGACGCAGCCCGCCTTGATCTCGCGGGTCGCGCGATTGGCCCGGTACACGTCCCGGCTCCACGCGGAGGCGGCGAGACCGTACGGGGTGTCGTTGGCGAGCCGGATCCCTTCGTCGTCGCTGTCGAAGGGGAGCACCACCAGGACGGGACCGAAGATCTCGGACTGCACGATCTCGCTGTCCTGGGGGGCGTCGGCGACGAGGGTGGGGCGGTAGTACGCGCCCGCCTTGAGCTCCTGCGGGATCTCTCCGCCGGTGACCACGCGCGCGTAGCCGCGGGCCCGGTCGACGAATCCGGCCACCCGGTCGCGCTGCGCGTGCGAGATGAGCGGGCCGAGGTCGGTGCCGGCGGCGAACGGGTCGCCGAGGCGGACGCTCGCCATGAGGCCGGCCGCCTGGCGGACGAACTCCTCGTAGAGGGGCCTTTGCACGTACGCGCGGGTGGCGGCGGTGCAGTCCTGTCCGGTGTTGATGAGCGATCCGGCGACCGCGCCGTGCACGGCCGCCTCCAGGTCCGCGTCGTCGAAGACCACGAAGGGGGCCTTGCCGCCCAGCTCCAGGTGGAGCCGCTTGACGGTCGCGGTGGCGATCTCGGCGACCCGCTTGCCGACGGCGGTGGAGCCGGTGAAGGAGGTCATGGCGACGTCGGGGTGGCCGACGAGGTGTTCACCGGCGTCCCGGCCCGCTCCCGTGACGATGTTGATCACCCCGTCCGGGATGCCCGCCTCGGTGGCCGCCTCGGCGAACAGGAGCGAGGTGAGCGGGGTGAGTTCGGCCGGCTTGAGGACGATCGTGTTGCCGGCGGCGACGGCCGGGAGGATCTTCCAGGCGGCCATCTGGAGGGGGTAGTTCCAGGGCGCGATGGAGCCGACGACGCCGATGGGTTCACGGCGTACGTAGGAGGTGTGGTCGCCGGAGTACTCGCCCGCCGACTGGCCCTGCAGATGCCGGGCCGCGCCCGCGAAGAACGCGGTGTTGTCGATGGTGCCCGGGACGTCGAACTCCCGGGTGAGTTTCAGCGGCTTGCCGCACTGGAGGGACTCGGCCCGCGCCAACTCCTCGGCGCGGTCGGCCAGTACGGCGGAGAACCGGTGCAGGGAGTCGGAACGCTCGCCGGGGGTGGCGCCGGCCCAGCCGGGGAACGCCGCGCGGGCGGCGGCCACGGCCGCGTCCACGTCGGCGGTGCCGGCCAGCTCGTACGTGTACACCTCGTCGCCGGTGGCGGGGTCGACGACCGCGTGCGTGCGGCCGGAGGTGCCCTGGGCCGGCCGGCCCGCGATGTACTGCGCACCGTCGGCGAAACGGTCCTGCGCCTGGAAGCGATGGCTCGGATTGTGCATGTCGCTCTCCTCCGCCGTCCGCCCCCTTTCCGCGGGGTCGGCGTGGCTCCAGCTCGATTTGAGTGCCGATCCTGACAGAGCAAAGGGACTCCAACAAGTGATTCCGTTGTTGCCTTTTGGTTACGCGACGAAATCTGTCGACCAGGTGTCGAGTCCCCACGGAAAAGGGAGGACGGAGTGTCAGTGGTGGATGCCAGACTCGCGTGCATGGGGAAGATCGATTCTTGGGAATCGCTGGTCAGCGCGGTCGACTCGGGGACACGCGTCAAGTACCTGCACTTCTGGGGGCACCGGCCGCGGCAGGACGGCCGGACGGGCGCGAGCTGCCTGAGTCAGTGGTGGCCCTCACCGTTCGTCGTCGACGGTGTCTCCTACGCGACCGCCGAGCACTGGATGATGGCGGGCAAGGCGCGGCTTTTCGGGGACGCGGCGGCCGAGCGGCGCGCGCTGGAGGCGCCGAACCCGGCCCTCGCCAAGAAGGCGGGCCGGCTCGTGCGGGACTTCGACGACTCCGTGTGGGAGCGGGAGCGGTTCGCCGTCGTGGTCGAGGGCAGCGTCCACAAGTTCGCCGCGCATCCCGGTCTGCGCGCGTTCCTGCTGGGCACGGGTGAGCGGGTGCTGGTCGAGGCCAGCCCCATGGACCGCGTATGGGGCATCGGCCTCGCGGCGGACGACGAACGGGCGTCGGATCCCGAGCGCTGGCGGGGACCGAATCTGCTGGGCTTCGCCTTGATGGCGGCGCGCGAGCGGCTCGCCGGGACGGGCGGCTGACGGGCGCCGCCCACCCGGCGGGACGGGACGGACACGGCCCGGGCCGCCCGGTTCAGCGTGGCACGACGAGCGAGGTGGAGTACCCGTCGTCGCCGGAGAACGGGGCGTCGCCGCCGTCGTCCGGGAGGAAGAAGAAGATCGCGATCATCCCGATGCTCAGGGCGATACCGACCGCTCCGCAGATGATCCCGGCCAGGGCCTGCCCCGGATTCGTCGCCTCGCCCCGGCCGGCCCTGCGGCGGCCGACCACACCGAAGATCACACCGAGGATGCCCAGCACGAAGGCCACCGGCCAGAGGCAGAACACCACGGCCGAGATGATGCCGACCACCAGGCCCGCGGTGCCCATGCCGTTGCTGGGCGCGAGGGGCATCGCCGGCCAGCCGTAGCCGGTCGCGCCGGGATAGCCGGGGACGCCGGGATAGCCGGGTGCGCCCTGGTGGCCGGCACCGGGCGGGCCGTACGGCGGGTAGCCGTACCCGTAGCCGTACGGGGCCTGGCCGGGGCCCTCGGGACCGATGGGCGGCGGCGGGACCGGTTCTCCGGCGCTCGCGCGCGGGTAGGGCGTGTGGCCGGCGGGAGGCGCGAAAGGGTTGTCCCAGGACGCGGAGGAAGGCCCTTCCGGGCTGCCCGCGCCGGGGAACGAGGCCATCGTCGGCTGGTCGTGCACCGAGGGCGACCCCGGGGACGCGGAGGACGCGGGCGACGCGGAGTGCGTGGGAGCGCCGCCGAAACGGGACGGGGCCGGGTCCGCGGGCGGGGCCCAGGGGTTCGGCTCCTTCGCGCGGGCGGCGGGGGCCGCGTCCGCGAGGGCGGCCTGGCCGGGCCGGGGGTCCGTCGTGCCGTCGTACGCCGGGGCCGGGGACCCGGAGGGGAACGCGGGCGCGCGGCCCGCCGCGGGTATCGCGTCCTCAGGGTCCGCGGCCGATGCCGCGTCGCCCGGCCGAGACGGCGTGGCCCCGTGGTCCGGGGACGCCCACGGCGTCCCGGCGGCGTCCCGCGCGGCCTGTGGCGCCTGCGCCTCGTCGGACATGGGTCCCCCTCTGTCGTGCGTCCCGTCATGCTACGGGCCCGGGCCCACACCGCGCGGGCCGCCGCCTACGATGATCCCCGAGTCATCGATCAGCCGATCACCCGCGTACCCCGACCGCGCTCCGGGGACGCCGTTCCCGGGGAGGGACCCCTTGACCGATCACCGCGACGCCCGCGATCTGCACGCCTTCATCGCCGGACTGCCCAAGGCCGAACTGCATGTGCACCACGTCGGATCCGCCTCGCCGCGCATCGTCTCCGCCCTCGCCGCCCGTCACCCCGACTCCCGGGTGCCGACCGACCCGGAGGCGCTCGCGGACTACTTCACGTTCACCGACTTCGCGCACTTCATCGACGTGTACCTGTCCGTCGTCGACCTCGTGCGCACCCCCGAGGACGTCCGGCTGCTGACCTTCGAGGTCGCGCGGGACATGGCCCGGCAGCAGGTCCGCTATGCCGAACTGACCATCACCCCTTACTCCTCCACCCGCCGGGGCATCGACGAACTCGCCTTCATGGAGGCGATCGAGGACGCCCGCAAGGCCGCCGAGGCCGAGTTCGGGGTCGTTCTGCGCTGGTGCTTCGACATTCCCGGCGAGGCGGGCCTGGAAGCGGCCGAGGAGACGGTGCGGCTCGCGACCGAGGACCGGGTGCGGCCCGAGGGGCTCGTCTCCTTCGGGCTCGGCGGACCCGAGATCGGCGTACCGCGGCCGCAGTTCAAGCCGTACTTCGACCGGGCCATCGCCGCCGGACTGCGGTCGGTTCCGCACGCCGGTGAGACGACCGGGCCGGAAACCGTGTGGGACGCGCTCAACGACCTGCGGGCCGAGCGCATCGGTCACGGCACCAGCTCCGCCCGGGACCCGAAGCTGCTCGCGCACCTCGCCGAGCACCGCATCGCCCTGGAGGTCTGCCCGACCTCCAACATCGCCACCCGCGCGGTCCGCACGCTCGACGAGCACCCCATCAAGGAGTTCACCAGGGCCGGGGTCCTCGTCACCATCAACTCCGACGACCCGCCGATGTTCGGCACCGACCTCAACAACGAGTACGCGGTCGCCGCGCGCCTCCTCGACCTCGACGAACTCGGTCTCGCCGCGCTCGCCAAGAACGCCGTCGAGGCGTCCTTCCTCGACCCGGCGGGCAAGACCAGGCTCGCCGAGGAGATCGACACCTACGCCTCGACGTGGCTCGCGCCCTGACCCACGTCACCACGGGACCCCCGCACAACGGGGGCCCCGCTGCCCGATCCGCCCCGCCGCGTCATGGGCCCCGTGCACAATGGGCCCATGCACACCGTGACCGCCGTCGCCCATCGCGGCGACCCCTATCGCGTCCGTGAGAACACGATCGACTCACTGCGTTCCGCGCTCCACCGGGGCGCGGACGCGGTGGAGATCGACGTACGGCTCACCCGCGACGGCGTCCCCGTGCTGCTGCACGACGAGACGCTGAAGCGGCTGTGGGACGTGGACCGGCCGCTGCGGGCGCTCTCCGCGGACGAGGCGCACGGCCTCACCGCCGGCGGGGTGCCGACGCTCGAGGCGGCCCTCGCGGCGACCGGCGACAGCCGGATCATGGTCGACCTGCCGGGCGGCCCCGACGCCGGGGCCGTCCGCCGGATCGTCGACGTCGTCCGCTCGTGCGGCGCCGAGGAGCGGGTGTACTACTGCGCGGGCGCCCCGGCCATGCTGGCGGTGCGCGCCGCCGACCCCGCCGCGGAGATCGCGCTGACCTGGACGACGCTCGCGCCGCCGCGCCCGGCCCTGCTCGACGCCGTGCGGCCGCGCTGGCTCAACTACCGCTTCACGCTGGTCGACCGGGACCTCGCCGCCCGGGTCCACCACGGCGGCCATCTGCTGTCCGTGTGGACCCCGGACACCCGGCGCTCCCAGCGACGGCTGCTCGGCCTCGGCGTCGACTCGATCACCACGAACCGCGTCGACACGCTGTGCGCACTGCGCGAGGGCCGGGCCGACCGCGGCTGAGCCGCCGTCGGCCCCCGCACCGGCTCACCCCGACGCGTCGCCCCCACCCCCACCGTCACCATCGGCATCGGCATCGGCATCGGTCCAGGCGTGGAGCTTGTCCGGGTTGATCACCAGCCACAGATCGGTGACCAGACCGTCGCGCACCTCGGTGGCCACGACGGCGACGGTGGTGCCGGCGATGCGGACCGTCACGCCGGGAAGGCCGTTCACGTTCTCCTCGACGAGCTCCATCCCGGGCTCCTTGCGCATGAGCCCGATGAAGAGGCGCGCCACCTTGTCCCGGCCGACGACCGGGCGCAGGGCCGCGCGCACCTTGCCGCCCCCGTCGCTGCGCGACTCGGCCACGGGGTCGAGGAGGGCGACGAGGGCATCGAGGTCACCGGTCTCGCACGCCGCACGGAACGCGGAGACGATCCGCCGGTGTTCGTGCGCCGGCCGGCTGCCGGACCGCCGGTGGGCGAGGCGTCGGCGCGCCGAGGCGGCCAACTGGCGGCAGGCCGCGGGGGTTCGGCCCATCGTCCCGGCGATCTCGGTGAACGGCAGGCCGAAGACGTCGTGCAGGACGAAGGCGACGCGTTCCGCGGGGGTGACCGTGTCCAGGACCACGAGCATCCCCATACCGACCGATTCGTCGAGGGTGATCCGGTCGGCCGGATCGTCCTCGCCCGCCCGCCCCGCGCTGGTCCACACGGTGCCGTCCCGCAACGGCTCGGGCAGCCACTCGCCGGTGTAGCGCTCACGGCGGACCCGCGCCGAGGCGAGATGGTCGAGGCAGATCCGGGAGGCGACCCGGGTCAGCCACGCCAGCGGTGTCCCGATCTCCCGCTGCGCCTCCTCGGACTGGGCGTACCAGCGGGCGTACGTCTCCTGCACGACGTCCTCGGCGTCCTGCACGGAACCGAGCATGCGATAGCCGAGGTTGAGCAGCCGCCGGCGTTCGGTCATCAGGGAGCCGACGGTGGGGTCGGAGTCCCGCGGGGGTCCGGGTGGCGTGGACACGGCGTCGTCATCCTCCCTGGGCGACGTGCTGGGTGACGTACGAGGCGAGCCACGCGTCGAAGGTCTGGGTACCCCGGGGCCCGGGGCCGGCCGGAAGCAGACCGTCGCCCGTCATGGCGGCGCCCGTGGCGCCGGGCATCCGCACCGGCAGCACCAGCCGACGCCGACGCCGGGCCCGCAGCAGCCGGCCCACCATGTCGACGAGGTGCTCGACCCGCGGTCCGGCGAGCTCGGGGGCCATGCCCCGCGCAGGTGCCGTCACCAGCCGCACGAGGTGCTGGGCCACCTCACGGGCGGCGACCGGCTGCGTCCGCATCCGGGGCACCACCGCGAACGGCTTCGGGACGAGGTCGAGGGTCTGCTCCGCGAACTCGTGGAACTGGGTGGCGCGCAGCACCGTCCACGGGGTCCGCCCGTTCCTCACCACGTCCTCCTGACGCAGCTTCCCCTGGTAGTAGCCGAGGCCGACCCGGTCGACGCCGACGATCGACAGCACGACGTGGTGCCGTACGCCGGCCCGCTCACCGGCGTCCAGGAGATTGCGGCCGGCGCTGTCGAAGAACGAGACGGCCCGCCGCCCGCTCATGGTGGTCACGTTGCTCACGTCGACGACCGCGTCCGCGCCCGCGACGACCGCGTCGAGTCCGGCGCCCGTCACGAGGTCCACGCCCCGCGACCTGGCCAGCACCACCGGCTCCTGCCCCGCCGCGGCCAACTCCTCGACCACGTACCGTCCGACCAGCCCCGTCCCGCCTGCCACCGCTACGCGCATGCCGTGCCTCCCACGTGTCCCGATGGTCCCCTACGTCTGCGTCCACGTCCTGGTGCGCCGCCCCGGGTCACCGCGGGCCGCCCCGTCGTACGGGCCGTGAGCCGTCCCTTCGTAGGGGCACGACCGGCACCACCAGCAGGGCCGGCACGAGCAGCAGCGCGGAGAGGGTCACGACGTTGAGCACCTGGTCGCGCGTCCCGTACATGTCGAGATGCTGTACGTGATAGCCGAGGTGCAGGACACCGAAGACCAGCCAGACCGCGCCCGTCGTCCGCCCGAGCCGGTCGTCGCGCGCGTGGCGCAGGGTGACCACCGTCAGCACGGCCAGCGCGAGGAACATGGCCCCGGTGTCCTTGGCGAGGTGTTCGTTGTAGGGGCCCAGCTGAGGCAGCCAGCTCAGCCCGAAGCCGGGGAAGTGCGCGTACCAGCCCTTCGGGGAGAAGTAGGCCCAGACGCCTGTGTACAGCCCGGTCACGGCCAGGAGGCCGAGACCGGCGTACCGGATTCTCGTGTTCATGCCCCTATGACGAGACAGCGGCCGCCGATGTGAGGCGGACCGGCGGGACACGGCCGGGCGGTCGCGGACCGAGGGGTCGCAGGGGCCGGGCGGTCGCGGGCCCTACCGCCGGATGGCGCCCTCGGTGGTCACGATCCGGTCGGAGCCCCGCGTCGGTACGGCGGAGGGCGAGGAGAGGGTCGGGCGCGGTGTCGTGGACGGCGCGCGGCCGTCGGTGGCCCGGCCGGTCTGGGCGCTGGGGAGGTGGGTCCGGGTCCTCCCGCCGGGACGGGGCTGGACGGAGCGCGGCGACACCGACGGGTCGGGCGCGACCGACGGGGTGCTCCGGGGCGCCGGACCGCTCGCGGGCGGCGGGGCGAGGGGGACGGTCGGGGACACGGGTGCGTCGGGTGCCGCGGTGCGGAAGGGCAGCGCGACGAGGGCGGCGGCGGCACAGGTCAGACCGGCCCCGGCCGCGGCACGCAGCAGCCGGCGGCGGGCCGCTCCGCGGCGGATCGCCTCGTACCGGCCGGCGGGCGGGCCGAGATAGTCGGACGAGGGCCGCAGGATGACCGCGAGGGGGTCGTCGGGTTCGGAGTCCGGACCGTCATCAGGGCGTGTGATCAAGGCTTCTCCTCAGATGGGCGCGGAGCAGTTCTCGGGCCGCGTGGAGATCGGCCTTGATGGTTCCTTCCTTGCGCCCGGTCAGCACGGACACCTCTCGGATCGGCATGTCAGCGTAGTAGTGCAGCAGAATCGGGACGCGCAGCCGTTCGGGCAGCGACCCCACGAGCAGGCGTACCGAGGGATCGGCCTGTTCGACCGGGGGGCGCACGGCGGCCTCCACGGTGGCACGGTGTACGGCTCTGCGTTCGCGTTCGAGCTTGCGCCAGTGGTCCCGGACGAGGTTGGCCGCGGTGACGTAGAGGAATCCGCGGGGTTCCGCCACGGACGTCCAGCGGGCCCAGAGCCGGGTGAACGCCTCCGAGGCGATCTCGTGGGCCGTCTCGTCGTCGTCGACCAGACGGCGGCACCAGCCGGCGAGGCGCGGATAGAGGGCGGCGAACAGCTCGGACGCGGCCTTCTCGCGGGACCGTTTCAACGCTCTCCATGGTCGTGGGTCACTCGTGGGGAAGGATCCCGGGCCGTCGGCTTACGGTCCAGCGGCCCGGGATCCTGGCGGCGGAGGGGCGGGGCGGTGTCCTCGACCGCCGTGGTGGTGACAGATGCTCCCGACAGGTGGCCGGTGGTTCCGGCGGGTCGCGGCGGGCCGTGGGACCCGGTCAGCGGCCCGCGGAGCTCAGCGTCGCGAAGACGATCACGTTGTCGAGGTATCCGTCGCCGGTGCGCGGGCCGCCGCAGGTGATGAGCCGCAGTTCCGGACGGTCCACGTCACCGTAGACCGCGTCCGCCGGGAACTCCGCCTTGGCGACCGTGCGTACGGAGTCGACCGTGAACACCGCCGTCGTGCCGTTCTCCAGGCGCGCCTCGACACGGTCGTCCCGGCGCAGCCGGTCGAGGTGACGGAAGACCCCGTCCCCGTAGGCGCCGACCGTGACATGACCGAGGATCACCGACGGACCGGTCTGACCCGGCGTCGGCGAGAACTGGTACCAGCCCGCCCGGTCGTGTGCGGTGACCGGGGGCACCTCCACGCCGCCGCCCTGGGTCAGCCCCAGCCGGATGAGCGGGGTGTCGACCTCGATGGCCGGAATCCGCAACCCGACCGGGACCGAACGCCGCAGGGCACGCGCCGCGTTCGCGGACTGCCGCGCAGGCGATGACGTTGTCGTTGGCGTGGACGGTGTCGTGGCTCCCCGGCCCGTGGTCGTCGTGGTCCTCTGCGCCGGATGGCCGCCGCAGCTCACGACCAGCGAGGCCAGGGCCGCGGTGGCGAAGGCGCGCCTGGAGGGTGAGGTCATGCCCCGGTCGCCCGCCGGCGACGTACGAGGAAGACCGCCGCGCCCCCGCCGACGAGCACCGCGGCGGCGCCCCCGCCGAGGAGCGTGCTCTGCGATCCGGACCCCGTGGACGTCGGCGCCACGCCGGTGTCGGGTGCGCCGTTCGGTACGACGGCGACCTGGCCCGGGGTCGACGCCCGGCTCGGTACGGGGCTCGGAGCCCGGGTGTTGCCGCCCGTCGCCCGGCTGGGCTCGGCGCTGGGGGCCGGGGCGGTGGTGACGCTGGGGCGGGTGCTCGGGCTCGCCCCGTCGGCGAACGCGGACACCGTGCCCACCGGCACGGCCAGGCACGCGAGGGCCACGGCGCTCAGGACTGTTCGGCGCATGAATCGCTCTCTTTCCTCGGACCGCCCGCCCGGTCACCCGGGGGGCTGCGTTGTGGATCGAGCGGAGAGACGAGACAGCGGCCGACCAGGTTGTAAAGAAAGGGCAAAGCCGCCGACGGTTGTGGCGGCCGGGCCGGGGGCCTGGCCCACCGCCCCTGCCGCCGAAGCGTCCGCCAGTGCCACACTGTGCCCCGGGGAAAGGGGCGGGCCATGGGATTCGGTCTCCGTGCCGGTGCGCCTGGGCCGGGTGCGCGAGTCGGCCGGTCGCCCCTTCGTCCGGCCGGCCTCGGCGGGCGCCCCGCCCGGCGGCATGAGCGCGACAGAACGCCCCCGCACATTCGTCCGGCACGTAAGGGAATTCACCATGCCCCCCTATAGCCTCGAAAACCGGCTGGTCATAGGAATAGCCTCGAGCGCGCTCTTCGATCTCGCGGAGTCCGACGGTGTGTTCCGGAAGGAAGGTGAGGAGGGATATCGCATCTACCAGCGAGCCAATCTCGACAACACCCTCCAACCCGGTGTCGCCTTCTCTTTCATTCGCCGCATCCTGTCGCTGAACGACCTGAACCCGCCGGACGACCCTCTGGTCGAAGTGATCATCCTGTCCCGCAACGACCCCGACACGGGGCTTCGGGTCATGCGGTCCATAAAAACGCATGGCCTGCCGATAACCCGCGCCATTTTCATGCAGGGCCGGGCGCCGTACAAGTTCGTGCGCGCTCTGCACATGTCGTTGTTCCTGTCCGCGGACGAGAACGACGTCCGGGAGGCCGTGGCCGCGGGACTCCCCGCGGGCCGGGTCCTGGGCTCCGCCGTCGCCGACGATCCGGAGGACAGGGACCTGCGGATCGCCTTCGACTTCGACGGCGTCCTCGCCGGCGATGAATCGGAGCGCGTCTTCCGGCAGGACGGGATAGAGAGTTTCCGCGCTCACGAGACCATGAACGTGGCGACCCCTCACGACGCGGGCCCGCTGCGAGACTTCCTGCGCGAGATCAACAAGCTGCAGCGAAGAGAGCAGGAACGCCGCCGGGAGAAAGAGGACTACACGATCCGCGTGCATGTATCGATCGTCACGGCACGCAACGCACCGGCGCATGAGCGCGCCGTGCTGAGTCTGAACAAATGGGGAGTGACCGTCAACGACGCCTTCTTTCTCGGCGGCATCGACAAGAGTTCGATCATGGACGTACTGAGGCCCCATATCTTCTTCGACGACCAGGAGATCCACCTCAAGGGAACGTCCCAGACGACCCCGAGCGTCCACATTCCCTTCGGAGTCGTCAACCAGGGGCAGAACACCGAAACGTCCGGATAGGTTTCCCGCACCGAGGTGCCGGGGCCTGTCCGGTGAAGGCCGTCACCGGTGTGCTTCCGGCTGAAGCACGGGTCGTTGCCGTTCCCGCGGACTCCGGCCACCGGGCACAGTCGTTCAAGGTGCCGTCCAGGATCACGTGTGTACGCCCGGCTCCAGCGTCCCGCCACGGGCGTCACGGCCACCCGCGGCCTGGGGTTCCCGCGCGCTCCGGCCGTGCGCCCGGATCGCGACACCGGACGGATGCGCTCCCGAGCGGACGGCCGGAGCGGGAGGCCGGAGCGGGATCAGCGCCGTGGGCGCTGCGGGCGGAAGGCATGTTCCCGCCCTGACCGCCGGTTGCCCTGTCCGACCGGGGCCGCCGGGCAACCATTGCGCGAACCGTCCCTGGCCAGGCATCATGCCCCGCGTTGTCCGTGCGGCAGGGGTGGAACAGCTGTGAACAAGGAAGCCCGCGGTGGCGAAGCGGAATCGTCGGGAATGGCTGGCCGAGTCCGCTATCGGGCTTCGTGGCAGCAGTCCCTGCCACTGGGCCTGCTCCTCGGGGTCGTCGTGCTGATGCAGGTGTCGAACCCCTCGCTGTGGGCGCAGCACCGGTCCGGGCTGTCCGGCCTGCCGTTCGAGTCGCGGGTCCTGGCCATGGTGCCGCCGTTCCTGATCACGCTCGAACTGTGGGTGCTGAGCCACTACGTCGGCGTGACCCTGACCCCTGAGGGGGTCGTCGTCCACAACCTGCGCCGCCGGACCATCCCGTGGACCGGCGTGGCCGAGGTCGCGGTCGAACCGGTCACCGGCGGACGCCGGGTGGTCCTCTACGAGACGGACGGACGCCGCACCCCGCTCCGCATGCCCAGCTCCGGTTTCCTGTCCCGCGACCGCCGGTTCGACGACAAGGTCGCGACGATCCGAAGCTGGTGGCTCGCCAACGGCGGCACGGCGCGAGTCGCGGACACAGCTGGTGAATTCGGCGCCTGGGGGCATGCCCGTGGCCGACTGCCCGAGCGGCTGGGCATGCGACCCGCGCCAAGCAGGTCGGTGCCCACCGCCCTGCTGCTCGGCTGGCTCGCGGCCGATGCGGTGATGGCGGGGTTCGCCGGGGGGCCCGGCGCTGATCACCCGACGCTCCTCGGCCGCACGCTCGGCGCACTCGTCGCGCTCTCGCTGCTGCTGGGCGCGGGCTTCCTGAGCTTCGGCAGAGGTGTCACCCTCACTGCCGACCACCTGGTCGTACAAGGGCTGCGGCCCCGAACCGTTGCCTGGGACGAGATTCAAGGGATCGCCGTCGAGGGCCACCGCGGCGGGCGCAGGCCGGTCGTCCTCGAAGCGGGCGGGCGCCGCACGCCATTGCCGGTACCGCGGGTCGGACGCGTGCTCTGGGACTCGGAGTTCGAAGCCAGGGTTCACACGCTCCATCACTGGTGGCGCGCCCACGCGGAGACCGGCACGACCCCGGCCGGAACGGCGCTCCAGCCCTCGGACCAGACACCGCTCCTTCCCTGGCGCGGACCGCGTCCGTGGCAGAAGGGAGTGCTGGCCCTGGCCTGCGTCGCCCTCGGCTCCCAGATCCTCCTGTTCGTTCTTGTCGGAGCCTTGTTCCTCACCGCCGGTCGCTGAGAAACCGTCACCGGAGCGCGTCACAGCCCCGCGATCGCGTTCCAGCGCTTCGCGAACCGCGTGCGTTCGGTGGACGTGATGTCGCGGGCGATGGCGAGCCGCTTGCGCATGGTGGCGTTCGGGAAGATCAGCGGGTTCTCGGCGAGGGCGGCGGTGTCCCTGTCCCCGGAGGAGGCGAGGATGTCCTGGGCGGCCGGGACCGGGCAGACGTAGTTGACCCAGGAGGCCAGTTCCGCGGCCACCTCCGGCTCGTAGTAGTAGTCGACGAGCTTCTCCGCGTTGGCCTTGTGGTGCGCCAGGTTGGGGATCATCAGCGAGTCGGACCAGAGTTCGGCGCCCTCCTCGGGGACGACGAAGCGGATGTCCGGGTTGTCGGCCTGGAGCTGGATCACGTCGCCCGAGTACGCCTGACAGGCCAGTACGTCCCCGCTGACCAGGTCCTTGGTGTAGTCGTTGCCGGTGAAGCGCCGGATCTGGCCGCTGTGGACGTGCTTCTCGACCTGGTCGCAGATCCGGTGGAAGTCGTCGGCGGTCCACCGGGTGATGTCGACTCCGTTGCCCTGCATGAGCAGCGCGAACGCCTCGTCCAGACCGGAGAGCAGGGTGACCCGGCCCTTCAGGTCACCGGCCCACAGATCGGAGACGTGCCTGATCTCGCGGCCCGTCTTGCGGCGGTTGTACGCGATGCCGGTGATCCCCGACTGCCACGGCACGGTGGACCTGCGGCCGGGGTCGAAGGCCGGTGAACTCAGCAACGGGTCAAGGTACTTGGTGACGTTCGGCTGCTCGGCCCGGTTCATCCGCTGGACCCAGCCGAGGCGGACGAAGCGCGCGCACATCCAGTCGCTGATGACGATCAGGTCGCGGCCCGTCCGCTGGTGGTTCATCAGGGACGGGCTGATCTTGCCGAAGAACTCGTCGTTGTCGTTGATCTCCTCGATGTAGTCGACGGAGATACCGGTGCGCCTCTCGAAGGTGTCCAGCGTGGGCCGCTTCGTGTGGTCCTTGTCGTCGGTGTCGATGTAGAGCGGCCAGTTCGACCAGGTCAGCCGTTTGTCGCGGGCGGAGAGGTCGGCTCCGGCACGGTCACCGGGTGACACGTACGCGGCGGGCACCCCGCACCCCGCCAGCGCGCCGAACACCGCACCCCCGCCCAGGGCGCGCAGCAGGGACCGCCGGGACAGGGTCGAGGTCTTCCGCATCACTGGCACGCGGGCAGCATCCCGTTCCCGGGACCGCCCGGACAATGGACGCTGCGTCGAGCCCTCGCCCGCCGAACCGACACCCTGTCGATCAAGGCGCGCCGGGTGGTCGCTCCGTACGGTGCCGTTCCGGCGCCGGCCGCCGGGGCGGGAGCGGTGGCGCCGGCCCCCGGCCGTCGCGGCGGATCCGGGTTCGCGTACGACGACTTCACGGCCGTCGCGCTCCGCGGACTCCGGGGCGGTGGGACCGTACGGTGCCGGGTGCGCCGCCCTGCGCTCCCGGCACAGCGCGGCGGCCACGGTCTCGGCGAGCTCTCCGTGCCGCTCGACCACCAGCACACGCATACCGTCCAGTATGCCGCGCGCCGGTCGCCCCCGGGCCGGGCCTTTCACCCCGTCCGCTCCCCCGCTCACGCCGCCCACCCGCTCACGCCGCCGAATACCGGCGACCGGCGTCGAGCGCCGCGGGCCGCGGACCTGCGCGGAGAACGAGGGAACGCCGCGGCCCCGGACGGATCATCACCGTCCGGGGCCGCGTGCTCACCGCCCGGGGCCGTGCCCCGTGTTCACGCCTGGTGCTACGCGTCCAGTGACGTCATGACGTGCTTGATCCGCGTGTAGTCCTCGAAGCCGTACCCGGAGAGGTCCTTGCCGTAGCCGGACTTCTTGAAGCCGCCGTGCGGCATCTCGGCGACCAGCGGGATGTGGGTGTTGATCCACACGCAGCCGAAGTCGAGGGCCTTGGACATCCGCATCGCCCGGCCGTGGTCCTTCGTCCACACGGAGGACGCGAGGGCGAAGTCCACGCCGTTCGCCCACTCGACGGCCTGGGCCTCGTCGGTGAAGGACTGGACGGTGATGACCGGTCCGAAGACCTCGTTCTGGATGATCTCGTCGTCCTGCTTCAGGCCCGAGACGACGGTCGGGGCGTAGAAGAAGCCCTTGTCGCCGACCCGGTGGCCACCGGCCTCCACCTTCGCGTGGGCGGGCAGCCGCTCGATGAACCCGGTGACCTGCTGGAGCTGGTTGGGGTTGTTCAGCGGGCCGTAGAGCACGTCCTCGTCGTCCGGCATGCCGGTCTTGGTCTCGGCCGCGGCCTTGGCGAGCGCGGCCACGAACTCGTCGTGGATGCCCTCCTGGACGAGGACACGGGTGGCGGCCGTACAGTCCTGACCGGCGTTGAAGTAGCCCGCGACCGAGATGTCCTCCACGGCCTTGGCGATGTCGGTGTCCGCGAAGACCACGACCGGGGCCTTGCCGCCGAGCTCCAGGTGGACCCGCTTGAGGTCCTTGGACGCCGACTCGGCGACCGACATGCCCGCGCGCACCGAGCCGGTGATGGAGGCCATCGCCGGGGTCGGGTGCTCGACCATCGCGCGGCCGGTGTCGCGGTCGCCGCAGATGACGTTGAAGACGCCCGTGGGGAGGATGCCGCCGATGATGTCGGCGATCAAAACAGTGGAGGCGGGGGTGGTGTCCGAGGGCTTGAGGACGACCGTGTTGCCCGCGGCGAGCGCCGGCGCGAACTTCCACACCGCCATCATCATCGGGTAGTTCCACGGGGCGACCTGCGCGCAGACGCCGACCGGCTCACGGCGGACGATGGAGGTCATGCCCTCCATGTACTCGCCGGCCGAGCGGCCCTCGAGCATCCGCGCCGCGCCCGCGAAGAAGCGGATCTGGTCGACCATGGGCGGGATTTCCTCGGACCGGGTCAGACCGATCGGCTTGCCGGTGTTCTCCACCTCGGCCGCGATGAGCTCCTCGGCCCGCTCCTCGAACGCGTCCGCGATCTTCAGGAGGGCCTTCTGGCGCTCGGCGGGGGTCTGGTCGCGCCAGGCCGGGAAGGCCGCGGCGGCGGCCGCCATCGCGGCGTCCACATCCGCCTGACCGGACAGCGGCGCGGTCGCGTACGCCTCGCCGGTCGCGGGGTTGACGACCTCGGTGGTCCGCCCGTCGGCGGCGTCCCGGAACTCACCGTCGATGTAATTGCGCAGTCGACGCAGCTCGGTGCTCACTGCCGGCCCTCCAAGTTCAGGTGTCCAATCGCTGAGACACCCACACTAATCCGTGCTTCCACGTTTTCAACACCCCCGGCGACCCCTCGACTGCGAAATCCGCAAACTAGGTCCCCGTAAACAACGAATTTCATCGCTATAGCCTTGCGGAACCGTCGAGACGTCGTGCACAGTGAGGCCGTGGCCAGTCGAAGCGCAGACCCCAGGGACTCCACCCGCGAGTCCAGGAACGGCAGTCCCCAGCTGGACTCCGTGTCCCTCGCCATCATCGAACAGCTCCAGCAGGACGGACGCCGTCCGTACGCCGCGATAGGCAAGGCCGTGGGCCTGTCCGAGGCGGCCGTGCGCCAGCGCGTACAGAAGCTGCTCGACCAGGGCGTGATGCAGATCGTCGCCGTCACGGACCCGCTCACCGTGGGCTTCCGCCGGCAGGCGATGGTCGGCGTCAACGTCGAGGGCGACCTCGACCCGGTGGCCGAAGCGCTGACGGCCATGCCGGAGGTCGAGTACGTGGTGATGACCGCGGGCTCGTTCGACATCCTCGCCGAGGTCGTCTGCGAGGACGACGACCACCTGCTGGACGTCATCAACAAACGCATCCGGGCGCTGCCCGCCGTGCGCTCCACCGAGAGCTTCGTCTACCTGAAGCTCAAGAAACAGACCTACATGTGGGGAACCCGATAGCCGTGAGCAAGGACCTCAGCCGAACCGCGTACGACCACCTGTGGATGCACTTCACCCGCATGTCCTCGTACGAGAACGCGCCCGTTCCCACGATCGTCCGTGGTGAGGGCACCTACATCTACGACGACAAGGGCAAGCGCTACCTCGACGGTCTCGCGGGTCTGTTCGTGGTCCAGGCGGGCCACGGCCGCACCGAACTCGCGGAGACGGCGTTCAAGCAGGCGCAGGAGCTGGCCTTCTTCCCGGTGTGGTCCTACGCCCACCCCAAGGCGATCGAGCTCGCCGAGCGCCTCGCCGACTACGCCCCCGGCGACCTGAACAAGGTCTTCTTCACCACCGGCGGCGGCGAGGCCGTCGAAACCGCGTGGAAGCTCGCCAAGCAGTACTTCAAGCTCCAGGGCAAGCCGACCAAGTACAAGGTCATCTCGCGCGCGGTCGCCTACCACGGCACCCCGCAGGGCGCCCTGTCGATCACCGGCCTGCCGGCTCTGAAGGCACCCTTCGAGCCGCTGGTCCCCGGTGCCCACAAGGTCCCGAACACCAACATCTACCGCGCCCCGCTCTTCGGCGACGACCCCGAGGCCTACGGCCGCTGGGCCGCCGACCAGATCGAGCAGGAGATCCTCTTCGAGGGCCCGGAGACCGTCGCCGCGGTCTTCCTGGAGCCGGTGCAGAACGCCGGCGGCTGCTTCCCGCCGCCGCCCGGCTACTTCCAGCGGGTCCGCGAGATCTGCGACCAGTACGACGTGCTGCTGGTGTCGGACGAGGTCATCTGCGCCTTCGGCCGCCTCGGCACGATGTTCGGCTGCGACAAGTTCGGCTACGTACCGGACATGATCACCTGCGCCAAGGGCATGACCTCGGGCTACTCCCCGATCGGCGCGTGCATCATCTCCGACCGCATCGCCGAGCCGTTCTACAAGGGCGACAACACCTTCCTGCACGGCTACACCTTCGGCGGCCACCCCGTGTCGGCCGCGGTGGGCCTCGCCAACCTCGACCTGTTCGAGCGCGAGGGTCTCAACCAGCACGTGCTCGACAACGAGGCCAGCTTCCTGCAGACCCTGCAGAAGCTGCACGACCTGCCGATCGTCGGCGACGTCCGCGGCAACGGCTTCTTCTACGGCATCGAGCTCGTGAAGGACAAGGCCACCAAGGAGACCTTCACGGACGAGGAGTCGGAGCGCGTGCTCTACGGCTTCGTCTCCAAGAAGCTCTTCGAGTACGGCCTCTACTGCCGCGCCGACGACCGCGGTGACCCGGTCATCCAGCTGTCGCCGCCGCTGATCTCCGACCAGTCCACCTTCGACGAGATCGAGGGGATCGTCCGTCAGGTGCTTACGGAGGCGTGGGCGAAGCTCTGATTCCGCCCGGCTGATCCACAACGGCCCCGGGGCGCCCGTTCGAGTGAGAATGGGCGCCCCGGGGCCGCGTGCTGTCCGGCCTCCCGCCCCCGACTCCCTAGCGTGCCCAGTGACCGATCGGCCCTGTCTTCGTTCCCCCGTCCGGGGGATTGGCAGCGCAAATCAGATCCTGAACGAGGTGTACGCGATGGTGGCCCCGCCGGACAACGACGTGCTCTGGGCACGCGCCCTGCACGTCAACCACAACGGCTCGCCCGCGCTCAGCGGTGTCTCGCTCGGCGTCCGCGACGGAGAGATCCTCTCCGTCGGCGGCCCGCGCGGCAGCGGCAAGACCACGCTGCTCCAGTGCCTGTCCGGGCAGCTCCTGCCACAGCAGGGCGAGGTCTGGTTCAACAGCGTGCCCGTGCACACCATGGGCGCGCTGGCCCGCGAACGCCTGCGCCGCGACCGCTTCGGCTGGATCGACCCCGTGCCCGTCCTCGTGCCCGAGCTGAACTCCTGGGAGAACGCGGCGCTGCCCCTGATGCTGCGCGGTTCCGGCCGCCGGGCCGCGAAGACCGCCGCCCTGGAATGGCTCGAACGCCTGGACATCGGCGACTGCGCGCGCAAACGGCCGCACGCGCTGCTCCAGGCCGAGCGGCAGCGCGTCGCCATCGCCCGCGCGCTCGTGCCCGCCCCCCAGGTGCTCTTCGCCGACGAGCCGACCGCTCCGCTGCACCGGGCCGACCGCGCCCATGTGCTGCGCACCCTCACCACCGCCGCCCGCTCGCACGGCATCACGGTGGTCCTCGCCACACACGACGCGGACACCGCCGCCCTCGCCGACCGCACCATCACACTGCTCGACGGACGGCGTGTGAACACCGTCCACCTGCCCCCGGTCACCGAGACGGAAGGCCGGGCCGCGTGCTCGCTCTCCGTCTAGCCCGCGGGGCGCATCCCCTCGTCCAGCTGCGCAGGCTGCTGGTCGCCGCCGCCTCGGCGGGCACCGGCTTCCTGCTGCTGAGCGCGCTGGGATACGCCATGGCGCATCCCGACGCCTCGACCGGCTCGGTGCTCCGGCTCCTGTGGTGCCTCGCGCCCGTCGCCGCCAGCGTCCACCTGGCGGTCGCGGTCGCCCGTACGGACCCGGGGACCCGGCCCCGCCCCGGGCTCGCGGCGGTCGGGCTCGGCCCCGGGCGCCTGATGGTCGTCTCGGCGGTGACCACCGCCCTGTCGACCACGCTGGGCTCGATGCTCGCGCTGCTGGTCTTCCTGCACCTGCGCGGCGATCTGACGGGCATGCCCTTCGACGGCGCCGCGACCGCCTTCCTCGCCGCGGACCAGCCACTGCCGCTGCCCGCGGCCCTGACCCTGCTGCTCCTGGTACCGGTCGCCGCGTCCCTCGCCAGTGCGGTCGCGCTGCGCCCGCGGAGCGCCGGCCCCGGCCGGACGGCCCGGCCGAGCGCCACCGCCGCGGGAGCACCCGGTGCCCCCGGCACGACCGGTGACCCCGCTCCCGGCACGACCGGTGGCCCCGCTCCCATGACGGCCGAGGCCGGCCCGAACGCCGGCCACCCGGAACTCCCGCCGGACCCGCAGCCTCTCCCGCCTCCGCTGCCCGCGCCCGCCGGACTGCCCTGGGGCACCGCCGTCGTCGCGGCGGGGCTCGCCGTGGAGTCCTACGCGAGCCGCTCCGGAGCGGCACCCGGCTCCGACCTGACGAGCCGTTTCGCGGGCAGCCCCGCCGGGGTGCTCGGCGGCTGGGCCCTCACCGCGGTCGGCCTGGCCCTGGCCGGACCCGCGATCACCCACGTGTGCGGATGGCTGCTCCAGGCCGTGCGTCCCGGCGCGCTGCGCCTGCTCGCCGGGCGCGGGCTCCAGGGAGAGGCCCGGCGCATCGGGCGGCCGCTGGGAGTGGTGTGCGCGGTCGCGTCGGGCGCGTACGCCATGGCGACCGTGTACGCGGGAGCGCGGCCCTCGATCGGGCCGCTCAGCACGCTCGGAGCGCTGCTCGTCGCCGGATGCGCCGTCGCGACCCTGTTCACGGCGGCGCTGGAGACCAAGCAGGCCCGCGCCGACACCACGGCGGCGCTGCTGCGGCTGGGGGCGCCCGCCTCGGTGCTGCGCAGCGCGGCACTGCTGCGCGCGGGCGTACTGCTCGCCGTCTTCGGACCGCTGACCTGGCTGGTCGCGGAACTGGCCGCGATGCCGCTGGCCCCCTGAACAGAGGTACGAACCGTCTTCGCCACGGCCGATGAGTTCCGCGAGGACGGGCGGTCTACCTCTCCGTACGGCACACGACCTCACCTCCACCGGGAGAGACCGCTCATGTACCAGCAGATGATCTTCGTGAACCTCGCCGTGAACGACGTCGACGCCTCGAAGAAGTTCTTCACCGAGCTCGGCTACACGATCAACCCGCAGTTCTCGACGGACGAGTGCGCCTGTGTGGTCATCAGCGACACGATCGTCGCGATGCTGCTGAGCAAGCAGCGCTACGCGGACTTCACGAAGAAGGAGATCGCGGATCCGGCCCGGACCAGCGAGGTGCTGCTGTGTCTGAGCGCCGAGAGCCGCGAGAAGGTGGACGAGCTGTGCGACAAGGCCCTCTCGGCGGGCGGCTCGGGCACCCGGGAGGCCCAGGACCACGGCTACATGTACGGCCGCACCTTCGACGACCCGGACGGCCACACCTGGGAGGTCATGTGGATGGACCCGGCGGCCGTCCAGGGCTGAGTGCCCCGGCCGCCCGGACCCGGCGGCCGTCGCGGCCCGGCGCCACCGCCAGGGGCCGCCAACACCCCGCCCCGGTTCCCCTTCCGGCACTAGCATGGCCGCGTGCAGCCAACTCCCCTCCACGCCGGTCGCGACCGTGAGATCGAGTCCCTCGCCGAGTTCGACGAGGTCGTCTCCGAGCACGGCTCACTCACCCGGTTCCGCGTCCAGTCCGTGGATCTGACGGACCGTACGGACGCCCTGCTCTCCGTGGACACCTCGGGCGCCGTCTTCCTCGGCTGCCCGATGGATCCCCGGGCGGCGGCCCGGGTGAGAGCCACGGGCGCGCTGGTCTTCCCGCCCATACCGGGGCTGCCCTTCGATCCGTACCGGGGACTGCTCCACTCCCCCGACGAGCTCTTCGCGTCCCTCGACGCCGGGTACGAGGCGACACCGGACGCCCGTACGTACACCTGGTTCCAGCAGACCAAGGCCGACGGCGACGTCTTCGCGTCGATGCTGCGCTCGATCCACGACGACGCGGTGTCGGACGCCCTCGACGAACTCCTCGCCGGCGCACGGGTGGTGGGCGTGATGGGCGGCCACGCCATGGCGCGCGGCACACAGGCGTACGAGGGCGCGGCACTCCTGGGACGCGAACTGGCGCGCTCCGGCCTCATGGTCGCCACCGGCGGCGGGCCGGGCGCGATGGAGGCCGCGAACCTCGGCGCGTACGCGGCCCCGTTCGACGACGTGATGCTCACCGAGGCACTGCGACTCCTCGCCGGGGCACCGTCGTTCCGCCCCTCGATCACCGACTGGGCGCGCGCCGCGTTCACGGTGCGGGAAAGCTGGCCCGCGGGTGGCCCCTCGGTCGGCATCCCGACCTGGTTCTACGGTCACGAGCCGCCGAACCCGTTCGCCGCGCACATCGCCAAGTACTTCGCCAACGCGACCCGTGAGGACGGGCTGTTGGCGCGCTCGAACGCGGGCGTCGTCTTTCTGCCGGGCGCCGCCGGGACCGTACAGGAGATCTTCGACAACGCGACCCCGAACTACTACGAGTCGCGTGGAGAGCCCACACCGATGGTCCTCGTGGACCGCGCGCACTGGACGGAGCGGCACCCCACCTGGCCGCTCCTCCAATCCCTGGCCCGTGAGCGGGCCATGGAGGACCGGATCGCTCTGGTCGACCGGATCGAGGACGCGCCGGAGGCTCTCAAACGCCTCGGTGGTTAACGACATGGCAAAGCCGACGGCACGGCAGGGCATATGCATTGACAGCACTTAGCTGGCCCTTATAGACCTGTGTGGCCTAAGGGAGTCCTGTTGCCACAGCAGAACCCCCCTCAAACCCCCCGCAGTTGCGCAATCTGTGAAGGGCAATCGTGTCCATATCTCGCCGTACCGCACATTCCGTGCGCATCCTCGGTGTTGCCTCCGCCACGGCCGCGCTCGCGCTCGGTGTCGCCGGCAACGCACTTGCTTGCAATATCCGTGACTTCTCGGCCGTCGCCTCGTGCGACGACAACGGGAAGGGCATCATCACCGTGACCGACACCGACGCCTCCGGCGTCGAGGCCACGGTCTCCGTCTTCCTCGAGGCCAACGGCGCGGACTCCCGCCAGGTCGGCTCCGAGACGGTCAAGGGCACCCGCGAGGGCGCCACTGTCACCTTCTCCGAGGACTGGGCTCCCAACGCCACGTACCGCGTCCACGTCACGGCCGGGAAGATCGTCAACGAGGACGTCTCGCCCCAGCTGACCACGCCGTCCAAGGCGTGCAAGTCCGACGAGTCGCCTTCTCCGACGCCGAAGCCGTCGGAGAGCTCCTCCTCCCCCGCCCCCTCGGAGTCGGCTTCCGCGACCCCGTCGGAGTCGGAGAGCAGCGCCGCGCCCGCGACGCCGGGAGACAACGCCCCGTCCCCCGCGGTCGGTGACTCCAACCTCGCCGAGACCGGTGCGAACTCCAACACCCCGATGATCGCCGGCATCGCCGGTGCCTTCGTGGTCGTCGGCGGCGGAGCGGTCTACTTCGGTATGCGCCGCCGCGGCGCCTCGAAGACCGGCTGAACCGCACCACGCCTGTAGGACCGTGTGGCCCGCCCCCTCCCGGAGGGGGCGGGCCACACGTCTGTGCGGGGCGCTGCCCGAAGGCCGTCCGCCATCCGAAGGCAGCCGGTGAGGACGGCGGGGGCTGCTTCGCGACGGTGGCTCCGCGGGTCCGTTACAGGCCTCGGCCGCCCCCCTCGCGTCCCGATGGCGTGGCACGCGGTCACCGGGACGCGCGGGTGCCCCGGTGGCGGTGGTCGGAGGTCTATCCGGCCGAGGACTCCCCGAGTACGACGACCTCGGCCTCGTCGAACGCCACCGCGACCTGGTCGCCGGGCGCGGGCGCCTCCCGCAGCGCGCATGCCGCCTCCAGCCGCGGCGCGCCCTCCGGCTGGAGATGGACGGCTACGTGGGTGCCCCGGAAGGTGCGTGCGGTCACCGTGCAGGGCAGCCCGTCGGCGCGGGCGACCAGCCGTACGCCCGCGGGTCGCACGAGCAGCGTGCCGGGACCCTGTGGCGTGTTCTCGGGTACCGGAAGCTTCCCCCACGGCGTGTCCGCGATCCGGCCGGTCACCGTCGCGTCGGCCACGTTGTCGAAGCCGAGGAAGCGGGCCACGAACTCGTCCGCCGGATGCTGCCAGACCTCAAGTGGCGTACCCGACTGGGCGATCCGCCCCTCGCGCATCACCACGACCCGGTCGGCCAGCGCGAAGGCCTCACCCTGGTCGTGCGTGACCGCGAGCACGGTCGTACCCAACTGTCCGAAGAGTGCACGGAGTTCGACGACCAGCCGTTCGCGCAGCGAGCGGTCGAGCTGGCCGAGCGGTTCGTCGAGCATCAGCAGCCGGGGCCGGGGAGCGAGGGCGCGGGCCAGCGCGACCCGCTGCTGCTCGCCTCCGGACAGGGCCGCGACGGCCCGGGAGGCGGCGCCGGGCAGCCCGACGAGGTCCAGCAACTCGCCGACCCGCAGCGCCTGTTGTTCCTTCGGCACGCCGTGCATCCGGAGCCCGAAGGCGACATTGCCGCCCACGTCGCGCTGCGGGAAGAGCTGGTGGTCCTGGAACATCAGCCCGACGCCCCGGCGGTGCGCGGGCACCCCCGCCTGGTCGTGGCCGGTCAGGAGCACACGTCCCGCGTCGAGCGGCTGCAGTCCGGCCACCGCCCGCAGCAGCGTGGACTTGCCGCTGCCGCTCGGTCCGAGCACGCACACGATCTCGCGCTCGGCGACCTCCAGATCGACGGCGTCCAGCACGGGCCGGCCACCGAAGCGCACGGTCGCCGCCTCGACACCGAGCAGGATCTCCGGTGCCCCCGTACCCGTACCCGTAGCCGTACCCGCACCCGTCGTCCCAGACGTCGCCTTCATGACGAGCCTCGCCATCAGAACTCCCCTGTCCGGTCGGTCCGCATACGCTCCAACAGCAGCAGCGCCACCGCGCACACCACCATCAAGATCGTCGAAAGTGCCATCGCCTGCCCGTAGTTGAGGTCACCGGCGCGCCCGAGCAGCCGCGCGACCGCGACCGGCAGCGTCGGGTTGTCGGGGCGCGCGATGAAGACCGTCGCTCCGAACTCCCCGAGCGACACGGCGAAGGCGAACCCCGCCGCGATCAGCAGCGCCCGCCGCACCATCGGCAGGTCGACCTCCCGCCACACCCGCCACGGCGAGGCACCGAGCACCGACGCCGCCTCCCGCAGCCGTCCGTCCACCGCCCGCAGCACGGGCAGCATCGTCCGTACGACGAAGGGGACACCCACCAGCGCCTGCGCGAGCGGCACCAGGATCCAGCTGCTCCTGAGATCGAGCGGCGGCTCGTCCAGCGCGATCAGGAACCCGAAACCGACGGTCACGGCGGACACACCGAGCGGCAGCATCAGCAGTGCGTCGAACCCCCGCACGAGACGACCGGCGCGGCCGGTCAGAGCGGCGGCCGCCAGACCTCCGATGACCACGGCGATCGCGGTGGCGGCGAACGCGTACTCCAGGGAGTTGCCGATCGCCTCGATCGGGGCCACCAGGAAGATGCCGCCGTCATCGGAGGCCAGCGCCCTGTAGTAGCCGAATCCGAAGCCGCCCGGGGTGTCCAGGGACCGCTGGACCAGGACTCCGAGCGGCAGCACGAGCAGGACCGCGATGCTCGCGAGCACTCCCGTGAGCAGCGCCCACTGCCCGGCCCCGCGCGGCCGGCGGGCTGTCGTCTCCGGGGCCACCAGACGCAGGGCGGTCTCCCGGCGGCGTACGGTCCCCGCGTGGACGGCGAGGATCGCGCCGACGGCCACGAACTGGATGATCGTCAGCACCGCCGCCGTCGCGAGGTCGAAGATCTCCGAGGTCTGCCGGTAGATCTCGACCTCGAGGGTGGAGAAGGTCGGCCCACCGAGGATCTGGACCACCCCGAACGAGGTGAAGGTGAAGAGGAAGACCATGAGCGCCGCGGCGGCGACGGCCGGGCTCAGGGCAGGGAGCGTCACCCTGCGCCAGGCCGCGAACCGGGAGGCGCCGAGCATGCGCGCGGCCTCCTCCTGACGCGGGTCGAGCTGCGACCAGAGCCCGCCGACCGTGCGGACGACCACCGCGTAGTTGAAGAAGACGTGCGCGAGCAGGATCGCCCAGACCGTGGTGTCGAGCCGTACGCCCCACAGACCGTCCAGGAGTCCGCCGCGGCCGATCAGCGCCAGGAAGGCCGTACCGACGACGACGGTGGGCAGCACGAAGGGAACGGTCACCACCGCGCGCAGCACCTGCTTGCCCCGGAAGTCGAAGCGCGCGAAGACATACGCGCCGGGGAGCGCGATCAGCAGCGTGAGCGCTGTCGAGGCGAGCGCCTGCCAGGTGGTGAACCAGAGCACGTGCCGGATGTCGGACCGGCCGAGCACCTCCCCGATCCGCCCGAGCCGCCAGACCCCGTCGATCCTGAGACCGCGGGCCACGATCGCCGCGACGGGGTAGGCGAAGAAGACGCCGAAGAACACGACCGGCAGGGCCATGAGCCACAGCCGCGTCGCGCTCCCCCGCCTCCTGGGCGCCGCCTCGGCTACTTCAGTACGAGCGAGGTCCACGACTTGACCCACTGGTCACGGTTCTTGGCGATCTCGGCCGGAGCCAGGGTCTCGGGGTGCTCGGCCTGCGGGCCGAACTTCACGAACACCTCGGGCACCTTGGCGGTCTCACGGACCGGGTACACGAACATGTTCAGCGGCATGTCCTCCTGGAACCTGAAGCTGATCAGGAAGTCGAGGAGCGCCTTGCCGCCCTTCGTGTTCCTCGCGTTGCTCAGCAGCCCCGCGTACTCGACCTGGCGGAAGCAGGTGCCGCTCGCGACCCCGGTCGGCGCGGTCTTCGGCTTCGGGTCGGCGTAGATCACCTCGGCCGGCGGGGAGGAGGCGTACGAGACGACCAGCGGCCGGTCGGCCTTCGCCTTCTTGCCGCCCGCGGACCCCGAGAACTCGTCGTTGTAGGCCTGCTCCCAGCCGTCGACCACCTTCACGCCGTTGGCCTTGAGCTTCTTCCAGTAGCCCTGCCACCCGGCGTCCCCGTACTTCGCGGCGGTCCCGAGCAGGAAACCGAGGCCGGGCGAGGACGTGGACGCGTTCTCGGTGACGAGCAGGTTTTTGTACGCGGGCTTGACGAGGTCGTCGAAGGAAGTGGGCGGGGCCAGTTCGCGCTTGCTGAAGTAGGCCTTGTCGTAGTTGACGCAGATGTCGCCGGAGTCGATGGGCGTGACCCGGTGCTTCTCCTCGTCGACCCGGTACTCCTGGGCGATCTGGCCGGAGCCCTTGGGCTCGTACGGCTGGAACAGCCCGTTGTCGAGCGCGCGGGAGAGCAGGGTGTTGTCGACGCCGAAGAAGACGTCGCCCTGCGGGTTGTCCTTGGTCAGGATGGCCTTGTTGACGGCCTGGCCGGCGTCGCCGTCCTCGAGGACCCTGACCTTGTAGCCCGACTCCTGCTCGAAGGCGTGCAGCACGCTCTTGGAGTAGGCGAAGGAGTCGTGGCTGACGAGGGTCACGGTCCCGGCGTCGGCGGCCTTGTCGCCGGAGCCGGACGAGCCGCACGCGGACAGCGTGACGAGGCCCAGTGCGGCGAACACGGCCGCGGTCGTCCTCTTCTTGGTGCTCACTGAATTCCTCCTGGGGTGACCAGGAAGAGACGCGGCCCTGCCCGGGAACTCGGCGGTTCCCGGGCAGGGCGCAACAGCTTGAGTGATGCCCGAACTTCCTACCCAGAATGACCTGGGCGAGGTTCAGAGGGTCTGCGGCCCACCGGTGTCCCGGCTGCCGCACTCTCAGCGCTGTGGCGCTCCCCTGTCGGAATATGAAGATGTCGGAATATGAAAATGTACGTGCCAGGTCAGACTATCGCTCGGTCGCCGCGAGCTGGCCGCACGCCCCGTCGATCTCCTGGCCCCGGGTGTCCCGGACGGTGACGGGTACGCCGTGGGCCGCGATGGCCTCGACGAACGCCTTCTCGTCCTCGGGCCGCGAGGCGGTCCACTTGGAGCCCGGGGTGGGGTTCAGGGGGATGAGGTTGACGTGCACGGGCTTGCCCCTGAGCAGCCGGCCGAGCCGGTCACCGCGCCAGGCCTGGTCGTTGATGTCCCGGATGAGGGCGTACTCGATGGAGAGCCGGCGCCCCGACCTGGCCGCGTACTCCCAGCCCGCGTCGAGCACCTCCCGCACCTTCCACCGCGTGTTCACGGGGACGAGGGTGTCGCGCAGCTCGTCGTCCGGTGCGTGCAGGGAGATGGCGAGGCGGCACTTGAAGCCCTCGTCGGAGAACCGGTGGATGGCCGGGACCAGTCCGACCGTCGACACGGTGATGCCGCGCTGGGAGAGTCCCACGCCGTCCGGCTCGGGGTCGGTGAGCGCGCGGATGGCGCCCACGACCCGCTTGTAGTTGGCGAGCGGCTCGCCCATCCCCATGAAGACGATGTTGCTCAGCCGCGCCGGGCCGCCGGGGATCTCCCCGTCCCGCAGCGCCCGCATGCCGTCCACGATCTGGTGCACGATCTCGCCGGTCGACAGGTTCCGGTCGAGTCCGGCCTGGCCCGTGGCACAGAACGGGCAGTTCATCCCGCAGCCCGCCTGGGAGCTGATGCACATGGTCACCCGGTCCGGGTAGCGCATCAGCACGGACTCGACGAGCGTGCCGTCGAAGAGCCGCCACAGGGTCTTGCGCGTGGTGTCCTGGTCGGTCGACAGATGCCGTACGACGGTCATCAGCTCGGGAAGCAGCGCTTCCTGGAGCTTGCCGCGCGCGGCGGCCGGGATGTCCGTCCACTCCGCGGGGTCGTGCGCGTACCGCGCGAAGTAGTGCTGCGAGAGCTGCTTGGCGCGAAACGGCTTCTCCCCGATCTCGGCAACCGCCTCTTTACGCTCGGCGGGCGTGAGATCGGCGAGGTGCCGCGGCGGCTTCTTGGCTCCGCGGGGGGCGACGAATGTGAGTTCTCCGGGCTTCGGCATAACCCTTCCAGTGTCGCAGATCAACTCGACTGGCCCAGGCCGGAGCGGGGTGGGGGTGGTCACCCGTGGGCGTCGGCTGTCAGCGTGGGTCGGCCTCGCACGGCCCAGGGACGGCCCAGAAGACTGCCCGCGCGTCGCCGACATGATCCAGATCGCGTCCGCCCAGGGCCGTCACCGCGAGAGCGAGGTCGCCGCTACGGGCACTGGCACTGGCACTGGCACTGGCACTGGCACTCAGCGACCGTGTCACCGAACCAAGTTCCTGCCGTCGCCCTTCGACGCAGGCGGTCGGACACCCCCTTCATTGAGACATCACAGCAAAATGCGCGAACATGGCTGAAGAGGCTGTTTTGGTATGCACCAGGGAGCCACGGATGGACGCCTCGGACGAACTTCATCGAAGGGCTTGCCCGTCGGCTCTTCTGACGCTGGACGGTGCCCTGCGCGACCTCAACGCTGCCATGGCCACGGCGCTGGGCAGGCCGGCGGAGCAGTGCCTGGGACGTGACTTCGTGGACCTGTGGCCTGCCAGCCAGCGGATGTCGGCCGAAAGTCTGGTGGCCCACGCCGCCAGGGCGGATGCGGTCGCCATGCGGGAGCTGCACTTTCCCGGGCAACACGGAATACCCGTTACCTGTTTGTTCGAGGCGCGACCGGTGAAGGATCCCGCCGGTGACAAGCGGCTGATACGGGTGCGCGTCCTGGATGCACGAAACGACCTGGCCAGCCTGCTGATCCCGTTCCGGCTGGCCACCGCGGCCGCCGGCCTCGGCCTGTGGATGTACTCACCCGAGAGAGACCAGCTGGAGTGGCTCGGTGGCCTACCCAGCCTGGTCGGGCTCGTCCCGGATCCAACTGCGCCGATGTCCAAAATAATCTCGGCAATACACCCCGACGACAGGGAGGCCTTCCAGCAGCTCCTGCGCTCGGCCTCCATCCAGCGGTCCCCCTGGGTGAGGCAGCGCTACCACACCGCGCATGACGGCTGGCACCGACTGGCCGTTCAGGTCAGTCGGCTCCAGCTGGGCTTCGACGGCCCCGAACGGGTCTTCGTGGTGATCCGCGACGACACCAAGCAGGAGAAGCGCAAGCAGAAGGCGCAGGCCGCGCTGACTGCCGAGCGACAGCGCGCCAAGGACACCGCCGACTTCTCCTCCGCTTTGATCACCGCAGCCACGGAGCAGGAACTGCAGCAGGTCGTCCTGACCCGGCTCGCCGCGACCTTCGACGCCTTCGGCACCGTGCTCGCACTCGTCGACGACAACCGCCTGTGCATCTCCACCGATGCCAGGAGAGACATGCGCGAGGTCGAGGCCCTGCACGGCCTGCGGCTGGACCAGCCGATCCCGCTGTCAGAGGTCATCCGTACCGGCAAGCCGCAGTTCATCACCGACCGGAAGGACTTCACCCGCCGCTGGCCGCACGCCCCGCTTCTGCGGTTCCTCCAGCTCGGCTCCGACTACGCCATCTCGATATCACCCCCCTCGGCGAGCCCGGCGATCAGCCACTCGGCGCCTGGTCGATGCTCTACCCGCGCGGATACCTGTCGTCCCTGGATGAGCAGACCCTCGTGGGCACGCTGGCCCGTCTGGCCGGCCAGGCACTCAAGCGGATCAGGTTGCAACAGGCACACGTCGAGCTGGCCACGGCGCTGCAGCAGACCATGCTCCCCACGCTGCCCGAGCACCTCCCGGGCCTGGAGGTCGCCGCCCGCTACCGACCCAGCCGGGACGGGCTGGACATCGGCGGGGACTGGTACGACGCCTTCGTGATGCCCGACGGTGCGATCGCCCTGGAGATCGGCGACGTCCAGGGGCACGACGTGGACGCCGCCGCCTTCATGGGACAGGTCCGCTTGTCCCTGCGCGCGATCGCTGCCCAGGAACCGGATCCTGGAACCGTGCTGACCCGCACCAACGACCTACTCCTCACGACCGCTCCCGCACGATTCGCCAGCTGCACCCTGCTGCACATCGACCCGCACGATGGACAGGTCACCGGCACCAGCGCCGGCCATGTGCCGCTGCTGTGCGCACGCAGAGACGGCAGCCACGAGGTCCGCGAGCTGCCGGGCGGGCCGGTCCTGGGCGTCCTGCCCGGCACCGAATACCGCGAGGGGACCTTCACCCTGGACGACGACAGCACGCTGATCATGGTCACCGACGGCGCGGTCGAAGGACCAGGCCTGACGCTGGAAGCCGGACTGGAACGAGCCGGAACACTGGCCGCCCAAGCCGTCCACGACGGACTGAACGCCGAGGAGACCGCCGACCGCGTCCTCGACGCCGCGATCGCGGTCGACCACCTCGACGACGTGGCCGTGCTGGTCATACGACGCGCATGACGACGCCCGCGTCCGCGTCCTGCCACCCCTTTATGCGGGCCCCACTGCAAGACCTGGTGCTCATACTTTGCTCGTCTACGCGTTCTTTACCGCATCGTGCGGGGTGGAAGGTGCTCTTGAAGAAGGGCCGACGGTCCGTTCGAGGGGGCCTGGTGGTGCAGGGCCTTGGTGTGATCGCTGTCGGACTGGCCATGCTGGTGTACGGCGCTGCAGCACGGTGAACGACTCCGCCGCTGAGCCGCAATGCCTGGTCCGCCGCGACCGAAGGTCCTACGTACTCACTGCCCCCTCAAAGCGAACTATGGGCGGCACGGTTGCCGAGGGTCGCTTGGCTGGTGAGACAGTCGCGCGCGACTGCCGGCGATCGATTCCGGTCGCGACGGTTGCTGTACCTCCCTGCTGTGCGGCAGGAAGGGTTCTGCTTGGATCAGTCGATGATTTCAGCTGGCACACCGGACGAGACACGAGAGAGAGCAGAGCTCGCGGTCTGGTTCGGCGGGGCCTCCTTGGCATGCTTGTTCTGCTGCCCGTTCTGGATACTGGTCAGCTTCGTCTCGCTCCCCATGGCACTCGTCGGGCTCGTGCGGGCCTGCGTGGAGTACCACGCGTCGAAGTCGGGTCGAGCGAGTAGGACGCGAGCTGTAGTGGGTGCCGTGCTGTCTCTCCTGGGGGCAGCAGCGGCGATCACCTACATGATCTTTCTGGCCAACCATCCCGATCTTCCCGTCCAGGAGTAGCAGGCGAACAGCCACCGCTCGAGGAGTGAGGTAGGGCGTCCAGGGGCGTGACCAGAGGATTCTTGGCACTTCCCGGGCGTGTCACGCAGGGGCAGCAGCACTGAGTGGTGTGCATCGTGAAGTTGCAGGTCATGGGGCTGGTGTGCGCGGGCTTCGGGATACTGGGCTGGTCGGCGGCCGGTGGCCGGTGGCCGGTGGCTACGGTGAAGATCGTCCGACTGGGCGGTCGGGGCGGTTTCTGGGGTTCTGCTGCGTCCGCCGCGAGCGTCCGCCTACGATCCGTCGCCCTGCGGATAGCGCCACCGGATCGCGGGGAGGGAGCGGGGTTGTCCGGGCTGGAGCGGATCACGGCTCGCCGAGGCGAGCTGGACGTGCTCGCCGAGGAGCTGGGCAAACGACTTGGGGAAGTCGGGGCGGAACGGGATGGTGTGTTCCCGAGACCGTTGCCGTTCACGTTCGCGACTTCGGGACGTCTTGGACACCGGTCCGGGGCGATTCCGATCGTGCAAAACGCTCAGGTCTGGTCAACGGTTTCCGGGATGCCGTCCGCGACAGGCTGCGTAGCCGGGGCCGAGGGGGCGGCGGCGCCGTCTGCCGTGAGGAATCCGGGACGCCGCGTGCGCGACAACATGAGCAGACCCATGACGAGCGCCGCGCCGAAGAAGACGCTGAAGGACACGGCGCCGGTGAGCAGACCCGCCGGCAGTCCGTGCGCGGTGACGACCCAGCCGAGCACGGGCGCCCCGATACCCTGGGCGAGGTATCCCGCGAGGTAGCCGCCGGACACCATGCTCGCGCGGTGGTGCGGCGCGGCGTAGGAGTTGAGGACGGTCAGCCCGCCGGCGAAGTCGAAGGCGTAGGCCGCGCCCGCGCACGCCGAGGCGAGGAGGAAGACCGCCATCGAGTGGGTGGCGCTGGTGACCACGAGAAGCCACACCGCGGCGACCGATCCGATCGCGCCGACCGTCACCAGGGTCCACGGTCCCAGACGCCGTGCCAGCAGGGCGCTGACTGCGATGAACGCCGCGAACACCGACAGCAGCGCGCCGGTGACCAGGGCGTTGGTCGATCCCGCCAACTGGTGGGCGATCTTCGCGCCGAGCGGCAGCACGATGGCGCCGAGCAGGAAGGACGACGCGAACGCGACCGCGCCGGCGGCGAAGACCCCGCGGTTGCCACGGGGGATGACGATCGCACGGACCCGCCACCGGGTGCGCGTCTCGTTCGCGGTGTGGTGCGGCATGCCGGCGACGAAGCAGATGACGACCGCGATCACGGCGGCGAGGACGAAGAAGTTCAGGTGCAGCGGAAAGGGGGCGTACTGGGTCAGGGCGCCGCCGACCAGCATGGCCAGGGCGATACCGGACGAGGAGATGGCCGTGCCGATGGATCCGGCGCGCCCTCCCTTGCCCGGGGCGCTCAACTCCGCCATGGCCACGCTCGCCGGGCTCAGGGACAGGCCGACTCCGAGGCCCATGAACGCCCGTCCGGCCAGGAGCCAGGGGACGCCGTCGGCGAACGCGAAGAGGAGCACCCCGACGAGCTCGGCCAGCAGGCCGAGCAGCATGGCGGACCGCCGCCCGATGTGGTCGGACAGGTCACTGAACACGATCAGAACGGGGATCAGCGCGATCGGATAGGCGGCGAAGATCCAGGTCACCGTGGTCGTCGAGACGTGCCAGTCGGACTGGTAGAGCGGATAGGTCATCGTGGGGCACGCGCTGGTCCAGAGCGCGAGGGCGACGACGGCGCCTGCGGTCCAGAAGGCTGCACGGGTATGGAGGAAGGGTTGCACGAAATCACCTTTCTTGAACTGAAGGTACAAAATAAGGGCAGACGGGGCCCCGAGGCGCGGGGACGCCAGGGGACCGCCAGGGGTCAAAAGCCCGGAAGGGGGCTGACGGTCAGAGGGATTCCATCACCGCGTCGATGATGCGGGCCGGCCGCTCCGGCCCCTCGGCGACGCGCACCGCGAGCCGCAGCCCCACGGCGGTGTTCTGCAGCATGGCGGCCAGGCCGGCGGAGTCGCGTCCGGGCGAGATCTCCCCCGAACGCTGCCCCTCCTCGATCACGGCACGGAAGGCGCTCTCGATGCGGCCGAAGGCGCGGCGGACGAGATCGGTCGCCACCTCGTCGGTCCGCACCACCTCCGCCGCCGCGTTCACCGCCATGCAGCCGCGGCGGTCCGGGTCGGCGAGATCCGTCCGTACGAGGGCCTCAAGAGCGTTACGCAGGCGCACCTTCGCCGGTCCGGATTCCTCGAGCGCCTGCAGCATCACGCTCGCCTGCCGGTCGCGATAGCGCCGGAGCGCCTGCTCGAACAGCCGGCGCTTGCTGCCGAAGGCGTTGTAGAGGCTGCCTTTTCCGATCCCGAGGGCGTCCACCAGGTCCTGGGGCGTGGTGGACGCATACCCCTTCCGCCAGAACACCTCCATGGCCTGTTCCACCGCGACGTCCGGGTCGAACTGCTTGGGCCTTGTCATACGGGTGACCCTAACATGCAATTGGACCTCTAGGTCAAAAAAGAATCCGCACGTGACGGGTGCCTGATTCTCTGATGCGACTGAACCAGCGGACGCCGCAACCACAGGCAGCGCGCCGCCGGGCGCGGCCAGCCGGGGCGCAGACAGGAGGCAGGCCGCGCCGTTGAGGCGGCGCGCGCCCGCGCCGTGCGCGGGCCTTGATGAAGTTGGGAACGTTCCATCCCGCTGGGATGAGGAGCCGCCGGTCATGTCTCAGTTGATGCTTGGCGCCGGACGGTTGGCGAGCAAAGCGCGCGGCTGTCCATGGGCAGCAGTGATCCTGAGACATCAGTGGTCGCTAGCCTGTCCGCGTGATTCCTACCGATCGGCAGTTCCCTGCTGCCCTCGCCGCCGCGTTGGCGACTCCGTTCGACTACAACGACGGCGAGGGGGTCGACTTCGAACCCTTCCAAGCCTTCCTGTCTGCGGAGGAGACCACCGACTGGTTCCGGGCCTGGACTGGCAACGCGGAGCTGAGCGGCGACAGCTTCCGCGTGTTCGGCCAGGACGGCTCGGGCGGATACGCGGGGTTCTGGCTGATCCGCCCGAGCCGCCCACTCGTCGATCAGCCTGTGGTCTTCCTCGGTTCCGAGGGCGAGACCGGTGTCGTAGCGCGTGATCTGGGTGCCTTCTTGTGGCTGCTGGCCGGCGGTTTCGGCCCTTGGGAAGCAGCCACCTCGTACGAACCCGACTGGACCCCGTCCCTCGATCACGAACTGGTGGCCGTCGCGGAACAATTCGCGGCCGACCGGCAACAGCCGCCAGCTGCCGTCATTGAACAGGCGACCCGGGAATTCCCCGACTTCGATGACACCATCATGGAGCTCTGCCGCTGACTCGCTCGCATACCGTCATCCAGTGGGCCACGCCGGACTGCCGTGGCGAGCGAATGGGCCCCTTGGCCGCCCTCGACTGACCGGGGCTGACCGGGGCTGACCGGGGCTGACCGCCGGATCTGGCACCAATCCGGCCCGAATCCGGCACGCGGGCTCAGGGATTGACACGGTCCTGCGCGATGAGACGGCCGCCCCGGTGTCCGGCGGTGCCGGGATCGGTCACCTCGCGTGTGTGACGTCGGCGTCCCGGCGGGCGATCGATCAGCGGCGGGATATGTGGGCGAGGTCCACTTCGGCCCAGAGGACCTTGCCGCCCCGAGCCGGACGGGTGCCCCATCTGCGGGACAGCTGGGCGATCATGGCGAGGCCGCGGCCGTGCTCGTCGACGTTGCGCGTGCTGCGCATGCCCGGGGAGGAGAAGTCGGCACCGGACACCTCGACGGTCAGGACATCGTGTCGGATCAGACGCAGACCGATCGGACCGGCGCTGTGGCGGACGGCGTTGGTCACCAGGTGGCTGACGATCAGCTTCATGGAGCCCTGGAGCCCTTCCAGTCCCCACGCGGCCAGCTGACCGGCTGTCAGGTTCAGGGCGCGTTGGACGACGGTGCTGTCGCGGGGCAACGTCCAGGAGGCGACCTGGTCCGGGCTGAGCGTGCGGGTGCGGACCAGGAGCAGGCTGGCGTCGTCGCACGCCACCTGATCCTCGACGGGTGCCATCGCGCGGGTGCAGAGCTCTTCCAGGGACAGTTCCGGTGGGGAGAGGGCGGCGCCCAGGCGGTGCATTCCCTCGTCGATGTCGCCCTCGCGGGTCTCGATCATGCCGTCGGTGTACAGGGCGAGGAGGGTTCCCTCGGGCAGCTCCAGCTCCATGGTCTCGAAGACGGCTCCCAACCCGATGCCGAGCGGGGTGCCGGTGGGGAGATCGGGGAAGGTCACCTTGCCCCGCGGGTCGATGATCGCGGGCGGTGGGTGCCCGGCCGCTGCCATGGTGCACCGGCGGGTGGCCGGGTCGTAGACGGCATACAGACAGGTGGCGCCCACCACCGCGGGATTCCAGTCCTGAGCGTCGGCGTCGGCGTCCGCTTCCGCCAGCCGCAGGACCGTGTCATCCAGGCCGGCCAGCAGTTCGTCGGGGGGTACCTCCATGTCGGCGAGCGTGTGGACGGCGGTGCGGAGCCTGCCCATGGTCGCGGCGGCGTTGATGCCGTGTCCGACCACATCGCCGACGACGAGGGCCACCCGGGCGCCGGACAGCGGGATCACATCGAACCAGTCGCCCCCGACACCGCGGTCGATGTCGGCGGGCAGGTAGCGGGAGGCGGCCTCGACGGCCGCACCGCCACGCAGACGGTGAGGGCGCAGATTGCGTTGAAGCGCGAGGGCCGCGGTGTGCTCGCGGCGGTACTGGCGGGCCTTGTCCAACGACACCGCGGCGCGGCTGACGAGCTCTTCGGCCAGCAGCAGATCGGTCTCCTGGAAAGGCAGCGGATTCTCGGTGCGGATGAACACCGCCATGCCCAGCAGGACACGCCGTGCGCGGATGGGTACGACCATCACGGAGTGCATGCCATGGTCACGAATCCTCTGCGCCAGTGCCGGCGACGCGTCGATCCACCCGCCCGGGGTGGTGTCCACCGTCGGTTCCAGGTAGGACTTGCCGGTGCGCAGGACCATGGCGACGGGCGAGACGGGCGGAATGAGTGTCCGCTCACCGCGCACCCACGGGGACTCCGGCGCCCCTTGGTGGATCGAGGTCACGCCGACACGTCGGAGGACGGGGAGGCGCTCGCCGATCGAGCCGATGCGGACCGGCGTCCCCTCGCCGAACGGGACCGACTGCTCCAGATCCACGGCGACGCCGTCGGCGAACAGGGGCACGGCGAGATCGGCCAGTTCTTGACCGGTCTGCATCACATCCAGGGTGCTGCCGAGGCGCGTGCCGGCCTGGCTGAGGACGGTGAGGCGCTCGCGCTCCCGCCGGCTCTCGGCGACATCGACACTGATGGTGCACCCCCCCAGCGGCTTGCCGTCGGCGCCCAGGAGACAGGAGAACGAAACCGCCATCGGGCACTCGTCGATCAGAGGTGTCGGCAGCCACGTCCGGTATTCGTGGACCTTGGTGCTCCCGCTCCTCAGCACCCGCCGCATCATCGCCTCCGCGGCGTCGGTCTCGACACTGGGCCACGCGTCGGTGATCCCGAATCCAAGCCGCCGGTCACGGGAGATACCGTCGTGGCTCTCCATCACGTCGTTGACCCAGGTGCAACACAGCTCGAGGTCACGAACACAGACGCCGATCGGCGCGTGGTCAAGAATCGACCCCTGCACCCATACGTTCACCACGTCCCCGGACGGTGCGCCGATGTCGGTCGCGGACGCGAGCCACCGCACTGCTCCGTCCTGCCCCCCCAGCATCGAGATCCGCATGCCGACGGCGAGCATGCGGCCGTCCCGGTGGCGTACCGTCGTCGCGCCCGACCAGCCGTTCTGGGCACGGCACTGCCCGACGTACGCCGACATCGTCGGCGCTGCCTCGAAGCGCGGCAGGACGAGTGCGGCGGACCGGCCGACCACCTCGCCGGCGGAGTATCCGACAAGGTGCTCGGCGGCCTGCGTCCACGCGACCACCGTCCCCTGCTCGTCGAGCAGCGCAAACGCCGTGTCGGATATGTCAGACGCGTGTCTCACGTGATCGGTGCTGATCGCGGTCCTGGTCATCGACCTGTCGTCCTCGAATGGCTTGAGAATGAGTCATATGAGACATAGAAGTAAATTTGCCTCGCACGGTGCAATGACAGGACAGTGCTCCACCGTGTGACAACGTGGCAGCCGCGGCTGATACCACTTCGGTCGCGCAAGCCCGCCGAGGGGCCGGGAGGCGGGCGCAGCAAGTGGACGACAGCCGTGCGACAGCCTGGGAACGGCGCCCAGGGATCAGGCAACAGACCGGGCCACATCAGTTCCGGGCTTCGGCACAACCCTTCCAGGGTCGCCGATCAGCTCTACCGGCCCGGCCCGAAGCGGGGTGGAGCGGGGTGGGGGTGGTCACCTGTGGGCGGCATCCGTCGGCTTCGGCCGGCCTCGCACGCGAAGAGGGGCCCGCCGCCCCTGTGGACGACGGACCCCTCACCGACAAGGGACGAGAGCGCAGGTCAGCCCGACCCCACGAAGATCACCAACAGGAGCCAGACCACGGGTGCCGTCGGCAGGAGCGAGTCCAGGCGGTCCATGATGCCGCCGTGCCCCGGCAGCAGTGTGCCCATGTCCTTGATGCCCAGGTCCCGCTTGATCATGGACTCGCCGAGGTCGCCGAGCGTGGCGGTGGCCGCGACCGCGAGGCCGATGATCAGGCCCTGCCACCACGTGCCGTCCTCGATCAGGAACTGCAGGCACAGCGCGCCCCCGACCATGGCGAAGACGACCGCTCCGACCAGGCCCTCGCGGGTCTTGCCGGGGCTGATGCGGGGCGCGAGCTTGTGCTTGCCGAAGCGCCAGCCGATCGCGTACGCGCCGGTGTCGCTGACGACCGTCAGGAGCAGGAACGTCAGAACGCGGCGCGGGCCGTCGTCCGCGGTCAGCATCATCGCCACGAAGGTCGCCAGGAACGGTACGTAGAAGGCCGCGAAGACCCCCGCCGTGACGTCCTTGAGGTATCCCTCGGGCGGTTCCGTCATCCGCCAGACCAGTACCGCCAGCGCCGTGAGTGCCATCGCCACCCACGCGCCCTCGGCACCTCGTACGTAGCCGGCGACGACCATGGCCGCACCGCCGACCGCCAGTGGCACGAGCGGCGCCTTGATGCCCTTGCGTTCCTCGAGCCGCGAGGTGAGCTCCCACAGCCCCACCACCACGGCGACGGCGACCACACCGACGAAGACGGCCTTGACGACGAACAACGACGCGACGATCACCGCACCGAGCCCGACGCCCACCCCTATCGCAGCACCGAGGTCGCGACCTGCACTCTTCTTGGGTGCGGGGGCGGGCTGCGGGGCGGCGCTGGGCATGGACTCCTGCGGCTTCTGCGACGGGTTCCCGTAGGACCGCGCCGCCGGTGTGTCGTCGCGAACGGGGGGGCCGCTCAGCCGAGCGGCCCCCCGGTCGTCATCCTGGTCACCGCCGTGAGCGGGTCCCTCGGGCACGATGGGCATGGGGCGAGTGTGCTGCGCGTCATGCGCATCGTACGCGGGACCCGCCGGGCCTGCCCCCTGGGCAGACCCCTGGTCGGAGGGCCCCCAGTACCCGGCTTGCGGCGGCGCCCCCCAGGAAGAGTCGTTCATCAGACCTCGAGCAGCTCCGCTTCCTTGTGCTTCAGGAGCTCGTCCACCTGCGCGACGTACTTCGCGGTGGTGTCGTCGAGCTCCTTCTCCGCACGGCGGCCCTCGTCCTCGCCGACCTCGCCGTCCTTGACCAGCTTGTCGATGGTCTCCTTCGCCTTGCGGCGCACGGAGCGGATCGAGATCTTGGCGTCCTCACCCTTGGTCTTGGCGACCTTGATGAACTCCTTGCGGCGCTCCTGGGTCAGCTCCGGGAACACCACGCGGATGATGCTGCCGTCATTGCTCGGGTTGACGCCCAGGTCGGAGTCCCGGATCGCCTGTTCGATGTTGCGCAGCGCGGTCTTGTCGAACGGGGTGACCACGGCCATGCGCGGTTCGGGGACCGCGAACGAGGCCAGCTGGTTGATCGGCGTCAGCGCGCCGTAGTAGTCGGCCACGATCTTGTTGAACATCGCCGGGTGCGCACGGCCGGTACGGATCGCGCCGAAGTCCTCCTTGGCGACCACGACGGCCTTCTCCATCTTCTCCTCGGCCTCGAGGAGGGTCTCTTCGATCACCACTTGCTCCTGCGTGTCTTGAGTAGGCCCGGCAGCTGTTCCTCGTCGGGGCGGCAGCCGGCTGCGTCGCGTCTTGTTCCTGCACGGTTCCGGACCGGCAGGACATTGTCCATCCCCCGGTCAGGGTCCGTCCCGGGTCAGGCCCGGCCGCCTGGGTCACCCACGAGTGTGCCGATCTTCTCACCCTTGACGGCCCGCGCGATATTGCCCTCCGCCAAGAGTTCGAAGACCAGGATCGGCAGCTTGTTGTCACGGCACAGCGTGATGGCGGTCATGTCGGCGACCTTGAGGTCGCGGGTGATGACCTCGCCGTAGCCGAGCGAGTCGAACTTGACGGCCTCGGGGTTGGTCTTGGGGTCGGAGTCGTAGACCCCGTCCACCCCGTTCTTGCCCATCAGCAGGGCCTCGGCGTCGATCTCCAGGGCACGCTGGGCGGCCGTGGTGTCGGTGGAGAAGTAGGGCATGCCCATACCGGCGCCGAAAATGACCACACGGCCCTTCTCCAGGTGCCGTACGGCGCGCAGCGGGATGTACGGCTCGGCGACCTGTCCCATGGTGATGGCGGTCTGTACACGGCTGTCGATGCCCTCCTTCTCCAGGAAGTCCTGGAGGGCGAGGCAGTTCATCACCGTGCCGAGCATGCCCATGTAGTCGGAGCGTGCCCGGTCCATGCCGCGCTGCTGGAGTTCGGCGCCGCGGAAGAAGTTGCCGCCGCCGATGACGACGGCGATCTGGGCGCCCCCGCGCACGACGGCCGCGATCTCGCGGGCGATCTTGTGCACCACGTCGGGATCGACGCCCAGTCCGCCGCCACCGGCGAACGCCTCACCGGAAAGCTTCAGCATGAAGCGTCCGGTGCCTTTGCCGTCGTCGGTCTTCTCGCCCTTGTCGGCCTGGGTGCTGGTCATGGAGATCTCCTCATGGTGCACATACGAAGAAGGCCATTGCCGGTGGGGTGTTGGCTCCCATGCTCGGCAATGGCCTCCTCGTCAGATCTGCTGTCGTCCGGCACGCACACGCGCGTGCCGACGTACGCGGACGACTGCTGTCGACCCTATAGGGACCGCGCGTCGATCGCTGTACGGACTCAGATGCCGACCTTGATGCGCGCGAAGCGCTTCAGGGCGACACCGGCGTCGTCCAGCACCTGCTGGACGGACTTCTTCTGGTCCAGCGCGTAGGGCTGGCCCAGCAGGGTGGCCTCCTTGAAGAAGGCGTTGACGCGACCCTCGACGATCTTCGGGAGGGCGGCCTCGGGCTTGCCCTCGGCGCGGGTCGTCTCCTCCGCCACGCGGCGCTCGGACTCGACGATCTCGGCCGGGACGTCCTCACGGGAGAGGTACTTCGGGGCGAAGGCGGCGATGTGCTGCGCGATGCCCTTGGCGAGCACGGCGTCGGCCTTGTCCAGCTCGACCAGGACACCGATCTGCGGGGGCAGGTCAGGCATGGTGCGGTGCATGTACGCGGTCACGTAGGCACCGGAGAACTGGGCGAAGCGGTCCAGGACGATCTTCTCGCCCAGGTTGGCGTTGGCCTCGTCGACGAACGCCTGAACCGTCTTGCCGGACTCGATCTCGGAGCCCAGGAGGGCCGCGAGGTCGGCCGGGGAGGTCTTGGTGACGTGGTCGGCGATCTGGGCGGCGACGGCCTGGAACTTCTCGCCCTTGGCGACGAAGTCCGTCTCGCACTTCAGCTCGACCAGGACACCGGAGGTGTTGTCGTCGGCGATGACGGAGACCACGGCGCCGTTCTCGGCGGAGCGGCCCTCGCGCTTGGCGACGCCCTTCTGGCCCTTGATGCGCAGTTCCTCGACGGCCTTGTCGACGTTGCCGTCGGCCTCGTCCAGTGCCTTCTTGCAGTCCATCATGCCTGCGCCGGTGAGCTCACGGAGCTTCTTGACGTCGGCGGCGGTGTAGTTCGCCATGATTCCCGGAATCTCTCTCGAAGTCTGAAGATCTACGGGCCGGACGGCGGGGGCTTGGTGTGCCCCCGCCGTCCGTGACCCGAAGGGGTGAGGGGTCAGGCCTGCTCGGCGTCCGCGGCGGGGGTCTCGGCAGCAGCCTCGACGGGGGCCTCGACGGGGGTCTCGGCAGCAGCCTCGACGGCCTCGGCCTCGGCGGCGGGAGCCTCGGCCTGCTCGGCGTCGGCGACCTTCTCCGTCTCGGCGGAGGTCTGGACCTCGGCGTCGTCGGCCTTCTTCTCGCCCTCGAGGAGGTCACGCTCCCAGGCGGCGAGCGGCTCGCCCGCGGCCTTGTCACCCTCGGCCTTGCCGGCACCGGAGCGGGAGATGAGGCCCTCGGCGACGGCGTCGGCGATCACTCGGGTGAGCAGGGTGACGGAGCGGATCGCGTCGTCGTTGCCCGGGATCTTGTAGTCGACCTCGTCGGGGTCACAGTTGGTGTCGAGGATGGCGACGACCGGGATGTTGAGCTTCCGGGCCTCGCCGACCGCGATGTGCTCCTTCTTGGTGTCCACGATCCAGACGGCGCTGGGCACCTTCTGCATCTCGCGGATACCACCGAGGGTCTTCTCCAGCTTGGCCTTCTCGCGCGAGAGCACGAGAAGCTCCTTCTTGGTGAGACCCGAGGCCGCGACGTCCTCGAAGTCGATCTGCTCGAGCTCCTTGAGGCGCTGCAGACGCTTGTAGACGGTCGAGAAGTTGGTGAGCATGCCGCCCAGCCAGCGCTGGTTGACGTAGGGCATGCCGACGCGGGTGGCCTGCTCGGCGATGGCCTCCTGCGCCTGCTTCTTCGTGCCGACGAACATGACCGTGCCGCCGTGGGCGACGGTCTCCTTGACGAACTCGTAGGCGCGGTCGATGTACGACAGCGACTGGAGCAGGTCGATGATGTAGATGCCGTTGCGCTCCGTGAAGATGAAGCGCTTCATCTTCGGGTTCCAACGACGGGTCTGGTGACCGAAGTGGACGCCGCTTTCCAGCAGCTCCCGCATCGTGACGACGGCCATGGCCGTTCTCCTTGGTGTTCTCGGTTGTGCCGCGTGTGCCGGGCGGCACTCGCGCCTGACGCCCGCATTGCGCCTTGCCACGAGGGACCGAGGGGCGCTGACACCGGCTTTTGATGACCGCGTGTCGGGGCGTGCGAAGTCGACCCGGTGACCCGGATCGCCACGAGAAGTGTACGGGACCCGCGAGGTGCGGGGTGACGCCGCTGTCCACAACCGGCCGGTGGTCCACAGGCCCCCGCCAGGATCCGCCCGATGCGGGACCGTTCTCGCATGCGAGCGAAACGATGTGTGCGTACGTGGCTGGAGTTGCTGCCGGGAATCACGGCGGCCGCACTCGCCGTGCCGGCGGTGTCGGCCATGCCCCCCGCGCCGGGGCCGTCGCCGGTCGCCCTGGCCGTCCGGACGCCCTTGTCCCGGACGAACGGTCCCGCGCCTCCGGTCCCCGTGGAGCCGCCGGACGCCGACGCGAAGGTCCGGGCGGTCGCCCGCCTCTGGCCGGTGGGCACGCGCCCCTCGGTCCTGCGGGCCTGGCAGCCCCCGGCGACGCCCTATGGTCGCGGCCACCGGGGCGTGGACCTCGCGGCGGCCCCGGGCGACCCGGTCCGGTCCGTCGCCCCGGGCCGGGTCTCCTTCGCCGGCCGCGTCGCGGGCCGCGGAGCGGTCGCCGTCGAGTTGGCGGACACCGGCGACCCACCCCTGCGCACCACCTTCACCCCAGTACGGGCCACGGTGAAGAAGGGCGACGAGGTGGCCGCGGGCGAGGTCCTGGGAACGCTCGAAACGGACGGCTCCCACTGCCCCACGAGCTGCCTCCACTGGGGCCTTCTCAGAGACCGGACCTACCTTGACCCGCTCTCCCTGCTCCCCGCATGGCTGCTGCACCCCGCGCCGTCCCGGCTGCTGCCGGTACCGACAGCACTGAGACAGCCATGACCGCCTCCGCCTCCGCTACCGGGCACGGGGGTGGGCGCGGGGGCGGCACGGGCACAGGCACGCTTGCCGTCAGGACGGCACCGGTGGGCTCGTGAAACCCGGCAGGCGCGCGGAGGCGTAGCAGGGCGTGGGGCGCGCGGTGGGGGTGGGCGAGGCCGTGGGACGCGACGGGGGTGCCAGAGGGCGGGTGCGCGCACGGAGGGGCGGGGGCCGAGGGGAGGGGGGCGGGATGGGTAGGGGGAGTGCGGGGGGGAGACGGAGCAGGGGCGAGGGGGTTCAGCCTCGCAAGCCACCAAGGGCCATCGTGACCGCCGCCCCCCAAAAC
>NZ_JBEXHZ010000019.1:0-134644 GCF_040608315.1 Streptomyces sp. NPDC005195 | reverse complement strand
CCGCGCCGAGGGCGCCCCCGAAGACCTCGTCGCCCACAAGACGTTCCACGGCAACCACCCCACCACCACGATCCTCGCCCGCGAACTCACCCCCTGCGTCCTGGGCCAGCTCATCGCCCTCTACGAACACAAGGTGTTCGTCCAGGGCGCCGTCTGGAACATCGACTCCTTCGACCAATGGGGCGTCGAACTCGGCAAAGTCCTCGCCAAACGCGTCGAACCCGCCCTCACCGACGGCACCGACGTACCCGGCCTCGACCCCTCCACCAAGGCGCTGGTCGCCAAGTACCGCGAGCTGCGCGGCCGTTAGGCCCGGTGAGTGCGGGACGACGGGCGGCGGGGGCCGCCCGTCGGAGATGTCCTTCGGGTGCGGGTCGGCGGGGGCTGGTCGCGCGGTTCCCCGCGCGCCTTCAGAGCATCGCCCGTACCCGGCATCCACGGCCTGGCCGGAACCTTCCCACGCGGGCCCGCATCTCAGCCCGTGCGGAACCTTTCGGCGCAGGCCCGCTCATTCAGCCCGTCCGGGCGTTTGAGGACGAGCCCTTCAGGCGGTGCGAGGGTCCAGGGGCGAGGCCCCTTGACGGGTGTCCAGGGGGCGCGGCCCCCAGGTAGACAGAGGTTCCCCGGCTCGGGCGAAGCCGAGAGCGCGGAGGAGGGCAGGGGTGGCGAGAACGTGAGACGCCTCGCCGCCCCTGCCCGACATCACGCCGAAGCCGGCGGATACAGCGAACGCGGCAGCTGGGAAGCGGCCGCCGCGTCGAGCAGCCACAGCGTCCGCGAGCGCCCGTGGGCACCCGCGGCCGGAGCCTGTACCTCACCCGCGCCCGACAGGGCGATCGCCGCGGCCTGCGCCTTGTCCTCGCCGGCCGCGAGCAGCCACACCTCGCGGGCCGAGCGGATCGCGGGCAGCGTGAGCGAGATCCGGGTCGGCGGGGGCTTCGGCGCGCCGTGCACACCCACCACCGTCCGCTCCGTCTCGCGCACCGCGGGCAGCTCGGGGAAGAGCGAGGCCACGTGCGTGTCCGGACCGACGCCCAGCATCAGGACGTCGAACGCCGGGACCGAGCCGTGGTTCTCCGGACCCGCGTCCTTCGCGAGCTCGGCGGCGTAGGCCTCGGCCGCCGCGTCCGCGTCCGCGCCGTGAGGGCCGTCGGACGCCGGCATCGGATGCACCCGCGCAGGGTCCAGCGGCACCGAGTCCAGCAGTGCCGCACGGGCCTGGGTGTCGTTGCGTTCCGGGTCGCCCGCGGGCAGGAACCGCTCGTCGCCCCACCACAGGTCGAGCCGGCCCCAGTCGATGGCGTCCCGGGCGGGCGCGGCCGCGAGCGCCGCGAGGAGCCCGTTGCCGTTGCGGCCGCCGGTGAGGACCACCGAGGCGTAGCCGCGCGAGGCCTGCGCGTCCACGACCTTGGTGATCAGCCGGGCCGCCGCGGCCTGGGCCATCAACTCCTTGTCGCGGTGCACGACAAGCTGCGGAGTGATCACTTGGAGGCCGCCTTCTTGGCCGGGGCCGAGGCGCCGGTCTTGGCTGCGGCCTTCTTGGCGGGTGCCTTGGCCGGTGCCTTGTCGGCGGCCTTGACCGCAGTCCTGGCCGGAGCCGGGGGCTGGTCCGAGGACTCGCCCGACGAGGTGGTGAGCCGCTCCACCCCGTAGCGCAGTGCCGAGGCGTACGTGTCGTCCGGGTCGAGCCGGCGCAGTTCCTCCGCGATCAGCTCGGACGTGTCGCGGCGCTTGAGCGCCACGGCGCGGTCGGGCTGGCCGTCGATGGACAGCGTGGCGAGGGAGCCGTCGGCACGGTCCAGGACGATCGGGCCGCAGCTGGTCTCCATCCGGACGGCCGTGAGGCCGGGGCCGGACGACTGGGAACGCCTGACCGGGACCTTCAGCCGGTCCGCGAGCCACATGGCGAGCAGCTCGCAGCTCGGGTTGAACTCCTCGCCCTCCACCTCGACCGCGCTCACGTCGCAGACGACCTGGTCCAGGGCCGCGGCCAGCATCGAACGCCACGGTGTGATGCGGGTCCAGGAGAGGTCGGTGTCCCCGGGGGCGTAGGCGTCGGCGCGGGCGTTGAGCTCCCGTACCGGCGCCTCGGCCGCGTAGGTGTCGGTGACCCGGCGCTGGGCCAGTGCGCCCAGCGGGTCCTTCGCCGGGTCGAGCGGCGAGTTCACCGGCCACCAGACGACGACCGGCGCGTCCGGCAGCAGGAGGGGCAGGACGACCGAGTCGGCGTGGTCGACGACCTCGCCGTACAGCCGCAGCACCACGGTCTCGCCGGTGCCCGCCTCCGCGCCGAGCCGCACCTCGGCGTCGAGGCGCGACTTCGTGCGGTCACGGGGCGAGCGCGAGACACGCCTGATGACCACGAGGGTGCGCGAAGGGTGCTCGCGGGAGGCCTCGTTGGCGGCCTTCAGGGCGTCGTAGGCGTTCTCCTCGTCGGTGACGATGACGAGGGTCAGGACCATGCCCACCGCGGGGGTGCCGATGGCCCTGCGCCCCTGCACGAGTGCCTTGTTGATCTTGCTGGCCGTGGAGTCGGTGAGGTCTATCTTCATGGGCGACGCCAGCTCCGTCCGTCTCGTTCGAGCATTTCGTCCGCCTCGACGGGGCCCCAGGTGCCCGAGGGGTACTGCGCGGGCTTGCCGTGCTTGTCCCAGTACTGCTCGATCGGGTCGAGGATCTTCCAGGACAGCTCGACCTCCTCGGTGCGCGGGAAGAGGTTCGAGTCGCCGAGCAGCACGTCGAGGATCAGTCGCTCGTACGCCTCCGGGCTGGACTCGGTGAACGACTCGCCGTAGGCGAAGTCCATCGAGACGTCCCGGATCTCCATGGAGGTGCCGGGCACCTTGGAGCCGAAGCGGACCGTGACGCCCTCGTCGGGCTGGACGCGGAAGACGATCGCGTTCTGGCCCAGCTCCTCCGTCGCCGTGTGGTCGAAGGGGGAATGCGGGGCGCGCTGGAAGACGACCGCGATCTCGGTGACCCGCCGGCCCAGACGCTTGCCGGTCCGCAGATAGAAGGGGACGCCCGCCCAGCGGCGGTTGTCCACCTCCACCTTGATCGCGGCGAAGGTGTCGGTCTTCGACTTGGGGTCGATGCCGTCTTCCTGGAGATAGCCGACGGCCTTCTCGCCGCCCTGCCAGCCGGCCGCGTACTGCCCGCGGACGGTGTCGCGCCCCAGGTCCCTCGGGATCCGCACCGCGCCGAGCACCTTGGTCTTCTCGGCGGCGAGCGCGTCCGCGTCGAAGGACGAGGGCTCCTCCATGGCCGTCAGGGCCATCAGCTGGAGCAGGTGGTTCTGGATGACGTCGCGGGCCGCGCCGATGCCGTCGTAGTAGCCCGCCCGGCCGCCGATGCCGATGTCCTCGGCCATGGTGATCTGCACATGGTCGACGAAGGACCGGTTCCAGATCGGCTCGAACATCGTGTTGGCGAAGCGGAGCGCCAGGATGTTCTGGACGGTCTCCTTGCCGAGGTAGTGGTCGATACGGAAGACCTGGTCCGAGGCGAAGACCTCGTGCACGATCGCGTTGAGGTCCTCGGCCGACTTCAGGTCGTGGCCGAAGGGCTTCTCGATGACCGCGCGCCGCCAGGAGCCGTTCGACTGGTCGGCGAGGTGGTGCTTCTTCAGCTGCTTGATGACCACCGGGAAGGCGGACGGCGGCACGGAGAGGTAGAAGGCGAAGTTGCCGCCCGTTCCCTGTGCCTTGTCCAGCTCCTCGATGGTGGCGCGCAGCCGCTCGAACGCGTCGTCGTCGTCGAAGGTGCCCTGGACGAAGCGCATCCCCTGGATGAGCTGCTGCCAGACCTCCTCGCGGAACTCCGTACGGGCGTGTTCCTTGACCGCGTCGTGGACTTCCTGGGCGAAGTCCTCGTTCTTCCACTCGCGACGGGCGAAACCGACGAGCGAGAAGCCCGGCGGCAGCAGTCCGCGATTGGCGAGGTCGTACACGGCGGGCATCAGCTTTTTACGTGACAAATCGCCCGTGACGCCGAAGATGACCAGGCCCGACGGCCCCGCGATACGCGGGAGCCGTCGGTCTGCGGGGTCACGCAGCGGGTTGCTGCTTGACAAGGTTTCAGCCCTCCGAAGGGGCGAGGCGCTGGAGCTCCGCCTCTGTGGACTTGAGCAGGTCGTTCCAGGACGTCGCGAACTTCTCGACGCCCTCGTCCTCGAGGAGCTGGACCACGTCGTCGTACGAGATCCCGAGCTTCTCGACCGCGTCGAGTTCGGCACGGGCCTGCTCGTAGGTCCCGGCGATCGTGTTGCCGGTGATGCCGCCGTGGTCCTCGGTGGCCTGCAGGGTGGCCTCCGGCATGGTGTTCACCGTGTTCGGCGCCACCAGGTCGTCGACGTACAGGGTGTCCTTGTACGCCGGGTCCTTCACACCCGTGGACGCCCACAGCGGGCGCTGCTTGTTCGCCTGCGCCTTGTCGAGGGCGGCCCAGCGCTCCGAGGAGAAGACCTCCTCGTACGCCTGGTAGGCGAGCCGGGCGTTGGCCAGGGCGGCCTTGCCGCGCGCGGCCTTGGCCTCGGAGGTGCCCAGGGCGTCGAGCCGCTTGTCGATCTCGGTGTCCACCCGGGACACGAAGAAGGACGCCACCGAGTGGATCTTGGAGAGGTCCAGGCCCGCGGCCTTCGCCTTCTCCAGCCCCGCCAGATAGGCGTCCATGACCTCGCGGTAACGCTCCAGCGAGAAGATCAGCGTGACGTTGACGCTGATGCCCTTGCCGATGACCTCGGTGATCGCGGGCAGGCCCGCCCTGGTCGCCGGGATCTTGATGAGCGTGTTCGGACGGTCCACCAGCCACGCGAGCTGCTTGGCCTCGGCGACGGTCGCGGTGGTGTTGTGCGCCAGGCGCGGGTCGACCTCGATGGAGACCCGGCCGTCCTGGCCCTGCGTCGCGTCGAAGACCGGGCGCAGGATGTCGGCGGCGTCACGGACGTCCGCCGTCGTGATCATGCGGATGGCCTCTTCGACCGTGACCTTGCGGGCGGCGAGCTCGGTGAGCTGCTGCTCGTAGCCGTCGCCGCTGCTGATCGCCTTCTGGAAGATCGACGGGTTGGTGGTGACGCCCACGACGTGCTGCTGGTCGATCAGTTCGGCGAGGTTGCCGGACGTGATCCGCTTGCGCGACAGGTCGTCCAGCCAGATCGCGACGCCTTCCTCGGAGAGGCGCTTGAGTGCGTCTGTCATGGAAAATGCATCTCCTACGTGTCGTATGTCAGCGTCAGAGCTGGGCTGCGGCGATCGATTCCCGGGCGGCATTGGCGACGTTCTCGGCAGTGAAGCCGTACTCGCGGAAGAGCACCTTGCCGTCGGCCGAAGCACCGAAGTGCTCCAGCGAAACAATGCGTCCCGCGTCCCCGACGAACCGGTGCCAGGTCAGACCGATACCGGCCTCGACCGAGACCCGCGCGCGCACCGACGGCGGCAGCACACTCTCCCGGTAGGCCTGGTCCTGCTCGTCGAACCACTCCACGCACGGCATGGAGACGACCCGCGTCGGCACCCCCGCGGCCTGGAGCTGCTCGCGCGCCTCCACGGCCACGTGCACCTCGGAACCGGTGGCGATGAGGATGACCTCGGGCGCGCCGCCCTCCGCCTCGAACAGGACGTAGCCGCCCTTCGCGGCGTTCTCGTCGAGGTCGTACGTCGGCACGCCCTGCCGGGTCAGGGTCAGGCCGTGCGGGGCGCCCTCGCCGAACACCTTGGTGTAGCGCTTGAGGATCTCGCGCCACGCGATCGCCGTCTCGTTGGCGTCCGCGGGACGGACGACGTTGAGGCCGGGGATGGCGCGCAGCGAGGCGATGTGCTCGACCGGCTGGTGCGTCGGACCGTCCTCACCGAGGCCGATCGAGTCGTGCGTCCAGACGTAGGTGACCGGCAGGTGCATCAGCGCGGACAGCCGCACCGAGTTGCGCATGTAGTCGGAGAACGTCAGGAACGTGCCGCCGTAGACGCGCGTGTTGCCGTGCAGCGTGATGCCGTTCATCTCCGCGGCCATGGAGTGCTCGCGGATACCGAAGTGGATCGTTCGCCCGTACGGGTTCGCGCTCGGCAGCGGGTTGTCGGCCGGCAGGAACGAGGAGTTCTTGTCGATCGTCGTGTTGTTCGAGCCCGCGAGGTCGGCGGAGCCGCCCCACAGCTCGGGGATGACCGCGCCGAGCGCCTGGAGCACCTTGCCGGACGCGGCACGGGTCGCGAGGCTCTTGCCGGTCTCGAACGCCGGGAGCTTCTCCTCCCAGCCCTCGGGCAGCTCGCAGGCCGCGATGCGGTCGAACTCGGCCGCACGCGCGGGCTGGGCGGTGCGCCACTCCTGGTAGCCCTTCTCCCACTCGGCCCGCTGCTCACGACCCCGGTCGAGTGCCTGACGGGTGTGGGCGAGGACCTCGTCGGCCACGGCGAAGGACTGCTCCGGGTCGAAGCCCAGTACCCGCTTGGTCGCCGCCACCTCGTCGTCGCCGAGCGCCGAGCCGTGCGCGGCCTCGGTGTTCTGCGCCTTCGGGGCGGGCCAGGCGATGATCGACCGCATCGCGATGAACGACGGCTTGTCGGTCACCAGCTTGGCGGCCTGGATCGCGTTGTAGATGGCGTGCGGGTCGAGGTCGCCGTCCGGCTTCGGGGCGACCCGCTGCACATGCCAGCCGTAGGCCTCGTACCGCTTGACGGTGTCCTCGGAGACCGCCGTCTCCGTGTCGCCCTCGATCGAGATGTGGTTGTCGTCCCACAGCAGGATCAGGTTGCCGAGCTCCTGGTGCCCGGCCATGGAGGACGCCTCCGCGGAGATGCCCTCCTGCAGGCAGCCGTCACCGGCGACGCAGTAGATGAAGTGGTCGAACGGGGACTCGCCCCGCGGCGCGTCCGGGTCGAACAGTCCGCGCTCGTAACGGGAGGCCATCGCGAAGCCCACCGCGTTGGCGACACCCTGTCCCAGCGGGCCCGTCGTGGTCTCCACGCCGGGGGTGTGTCCGTACTCGGGGTGACCCGGAGTGCGCGAGCCCCAGGTGCGGAAGGACTCCAGGTCGTCCAGCTCCAGGCCGAACCCGGCCAGGTAGAGCTGCGTGTAGAGGGTCAGGGACGAATGGCCCGCGGACAGCACGAAGCGGTCGCGTCCGGTCCAGTCGGGATCCGCCGGGTCGTGCCGCATCACCTTCTGGAAGAGGGTGTAGGCGGCAGGCGCCAGACTCATCGCCGTACCGGGATGGCCGTTGCCGACCTTCTGTACGGCATCGGCGGCCAGGACGCGGGCGGTGTCGACGGCCCGCTGGTCCAACTCGGTCCACTCGAGGTCTGTGGTGGTCGGCTTGGTGCTCACCCTGGGTCAGGGCTCCTCTCCACATGTCACGCATGTCGAATGCCGGTGCACTGGGCGCCCACCGGCCGTTGTCGAGCCTACCCCCGTAGGTACCTGCGTTTTTTCGAGTCATTCCAGACTGCCGGGACTCGGCGGAATCCGCCTCCCGACTGGTCCGTTCCGTCTTCGGCAACTGAATACGGAGCCGCTCGTAAGAGTGCTCAATCGAGCCTCCCGACGCCCGTTGCGCGGGCCCCGCCGAGGCGCTGGTCCGGGCGCCCCCAACACGACCCCACCCCCGCGAAGGCCGGGGTCTGGGCAACGTCTACAGTGGCGTGGTACGCGCGAGCCTTTACGGGGAGTTCACACCCGGGGGCTTGCTGGGATGTCTCTGTCAGGGGTGTGCGTGACGGCCGTCGAATCCCGTCCAGCGGGGGTGCTCGGGACGAGCAGCAGCCCGAGCCACCGGCCGTTCGGGGCCCGGGTGAAGGCGTTCGTGGCGCTCACGAAGCCACGAATCATCGAACTGCTCCTGATCACCACCGTTCCGGTGATGTTCCTGGCCCAGCAGGGTGTACCGGACCTCAAGCTGGTCCTGCTCACCTGCCTCGGCGGCTATCTGTCCGCGGGCGGCGCCAACGCGCTCAACATGTACATCGACCGTGACATCGACGCTCTGATGGAGCGGACCTCGCAGCGTCCACTGGTCACCGGCATGGTCAGCCCCCGTGAGTGCCTGGCCTTCGGCATCGCGCTGGCCGTCGTCTCGACGCTGCTGTTCGGTCTGGCCGTCAACTGGCTGTCCGCGTGGCTGTCACTCGGAGCGCTCCTCTTCTACGTCGTCGTCTACACGATGCTCCTCAAGCGCCGTACGTCCCAGAACATCGTCTGGGGCGGCATCGCGGGCTGCCTCCCGGTCCTCATCGGCTGGTCGTCCGTCACGAACTCCCTGTCGTGGGCGCCCGTCATCCTCTTCCTCGTCATGTTCTTCTGGACGCCGCCGCACTACTGGCCGCTGTCCATGAAGGTGAAGGACGACTACGCGCGCGTGGGCGTGCCCATGCTGCCGGTCGTCGCCTCCAACAAGGTGGTCGCCCGCCAGATCGTCATCTACAGCTGGGTGATGGTCGGGGTCTCGCTGCTCCTGACCCCCCTCGGCTACACGGGGTGGCTCTACACGGTGGTCGCGCTGGCCGCCGGCGGGTTCTGGCTGTGGGAGGCGCACGGCCTGCTGAACCGCGCCAAGTCCGAGGTGACGGGCGGGAAGCTCAAGGAGATGCGGCTGTTCCACTGGTCGATCACCTATGTGTCGATCCTCTTCGTGGCCGTCGCGGTGGACCCCTTCGTCCACTAGGCGGACCGCTTTCCTCCACCGAGGCGTGCTGTACCCGCCGACGGGGGAGGGGGCGCCCCTCGAGCGGAACCGAGAACTTGGGGGTGCGTGGTCAACGCCACGCACCCCGCCCGTCGCCGTTCGATCTACCCGTCGGTAGCATCCTGGCCATGGCAGACACCGAGCAGACCGACGAGACCTCTGAGACCTCCGAGACCGTCCGGGACACCGGCGCCGAGCGCAAGGCGGCCAGGCTCGCCCGGCAGATCCGCGCCTTCGCCGACCAGCACGGCGGGGCCGAGTGCCAGGTGGCGTACATCGGGGAGCGCGGCGCGCGCATCGTGCTCGTCGGCGCGGACGGCGGCTGGGGCGACCTGGTGGCGCCCGGTTACGCGATCGCCGAGGACGCCGTGAAGCAGGCCGGGATCACCGTTCACGAGGAGTTCGACGGGGAGTTCGCCGCGAAGGTGCGGACCGGGCCGTACGAGTGGAAGCGGATGGCGGGGATCCAGCTCGGCGGCCCGCGCAACGACTGACCCGTACGGGTGACTCACCGCGGGCGGGTGACCCGTACGGGTGAGTCGCCCGCGGGCGGTACATCACCCGATCGGCCGCGGGCGGCCCCGTGGAGTCCGCGCCGCCGGCCGGCTCTCCGGAGCCGCACGGACGGCCCACCGGTCCCTGTCACCGGTCCGCACGGCCGGCGGCCGCCGAACCCCACGAACGGCCGAGCGACGCGCCTGGAACACGGGCGACCAACACCTGACGCCCGGCTCACCCGTTAGGACCTGAGAAAGAACGGTCCAGTCGCGCGGGGGAGTCCGGATGATCGAAACGCCGTCCCTGGTGGACCAGTACTGTCACGGGGTGCTGAGGACGGAACTGGGCCTCGGCACCTTCGAGGCCCACCTCGCCAGAACCGAGGGGCCCCCGGCCCCCGGCACCACCCTCTTCGACACCCAGACCGGCTTCGCGGTACGCCGCTGGTGTCCGCCCCTGCTCGGCCTGGAACCGCACTGCCCGCCCGCCCGCTATCTCGCCCGGCGGCGCGAACTCGGCGTCCTCGAAGCGGGCCGCAGACTGCTGCGCGGCAGCGGCGTCACCACCTTCCTCGTCGACACCGGACTGCCCGGCGACCTCACCGGGCCGGGCGAGATGGCCTCCACCGGCGCCGCCGACGCCCACGAGATCGTCCGCCTGGAGCTGCTGGCGGAACAGGTCGCGGACACCTCCGGCACCGTCGAGTCCTTCCTCGCCAATCTCGCCGAGTCGGTCCACGGGGCCGCCGCGAACGCCGTCGCCTTCACCTCCGTGGCGGGCGGACGGCACGGCCTGGCGCTCGCTCCCGAACCCCCCGGGCCGGGAGAGGTACGCGGCGCGGCGGGCAGGTGGCTCGCGGACCGCCGGGTCGGCGGGGCGCTGAGCGACCCCGTCCTGCTGCGCCATCTGCTGTGGATCGCGGTCGCCTCGGGACTGCCCCTCCAACTCCACGCGGGCCTCGGCGAACCAGGCCTGCGGATCGACCGCACCGACCCCGTCCTGCTCACCGACTTCGCGCGCGCCACGGCCGGCCTCGGCACCGACCTCGTACTGCTGCACGGCTACCCGTACCACCGGCACGCCGCACACCTCGCCGGGGTCTTCCCGCACGTGTACGCAGACCTGGGCGCCGCACTGGTGCGCACCGGAGCCCGGGCCGCGGCCGTCCTCGCCGAGATCCTGGAACTGGCTCCCTTCGGCAAGCTCCTCTTCTCCAGCGGAGCACACGGCCTGCCCGAACTCCATGTGGTCGGCGCACGTCTCTTCCGCGAGGCACTCACCCGGGTGCTCGGCACCTGGGTCGCGGAGGGCGCCTGGTCGCCGGCGGACGCGCAGCGGGTGGCGGGACTGATCGCCGCGGGGAACGCGCGGCGGGTGTACGGGGTGGAGTGACGGCCGGGCGGTGAACCGGTCGGTCGGGGTCGGGTGACCGCCGGGCGGTGAGCGGGTCGCACGTGAACGGGCCGCACGAGACGCGGTCGACGCGGGAGAGGCTTCCGGCGGCCGGGCGGCCGGGCGGCTCCAGACTGTCCGGATGTACGGGGATCCCGCGCCGCGATGAGCCGCCCGCCGGGCGGAGCTGACGAGGAACTACCTGGGCCCGGCGACCGACGACCTGGTGGCCGCGTACGAACCGCTCACCCGCGCGTGAGCGGTCGGTTCCGCGGCCCTCACACGGCCGTGAGCGCCGATTCCGCGGCCGGCCCCGGAAGATCTGGCACCACGGCCGGCCGCTCGCGCAGGGACAGCAGGACGCGCAGGACGCCGATCCACACCAGGCAGGAGCCGAACATGTGCAGGCCGACCAGCGCCTCGGGAAGGTCCGTGAAGTACTGGACGTAGCCGATGACACCCTGGCCGAGCAGGATCAGGAACAGGTCGCGGGTGCGGTCCTGCGGGCCCTTGGGGGCGTCGACCGCCTTGAGGACGAACCACAGGGCGAAGGTCAGCGTGACCACGATCCACGCCAGCACGGCGTGCAGCTTGGCGACGTTCTCCCAGCTGACGTGCATACGGTCGACCTCGCTCGAGTCGCCCGCGTGCGGCCCCGCGCCGGTGACGACGGTGCCCAGGGCGATCAGCACCACGGCCGCGGCGACCAGACACCACACGAGCTGCTGCACCGCCTTGCCGACCAGCGGGCGCGGCGCGGCGGAACCCTCACGGGTGCGCTGCCACATCACCGCCGCGACGGTGATGAGCGCGGTGGAGAGCAGGAAGTGCGCGGCGACCGTGTACGGGTTGAGGCCGACCAGGACGACGACGCCGCCGAGGATCGCGTTGCTCATGACGATCCAGAACTGCGCCCAGCCGAGCCGGGTGAGGTCGCGCCGCCACGGCTTCTCGGAGCGCGCGGCGATGATCGCCCAGCCGACCGCGGCGCACAGGACGTAGGTCAGCATGCGGTTGGTGAACTCGATGAACCCGTGGAAGCCCATCTCGCTCGTCGCGGTGAGCGAGTCGGCGGTGCACTTGGGCCAGGTCGGGCAGCCGAGCCCCGAACCGGTCAGCCGTACCGCGCCGCCGGTGACCACGATGACCACGGACATGACCAGCGCGGCGAGGGCCGCGCGGCGGACCGTCCGTGCGGTCGGGGTCCAGCGTTCGGCGATGAGGGCGAGCGGGTTGCGCGCGAGGGCTACGGCGTCGGCTCGGGTCACGTTTGGCACGCGCCCCATCGTAGGCGGCCGCTTGTGCACGCCTTCACGAGGGCCCCGGGCACCGCGCGCGCCGCTGCTCACGGACCCCGCCGCGGGCCGCGCGAGAACTCTCCCGCGGCTTCGGACCCGTCCGCTCCCGCCAGCCGCACTACCCGCACCGCCCGCCCTACTCCCAGCGGAAGAACCGTCCCGCGGCCGCCAGACCCACGACCGCCCAGACCGCCAGGATGCCCAGGTCGCCCCACGGCATGCCCGCACCGTGCTGGAGCACGTCCCGCAGGCCGTCCGAGAGCGCCGAGATCGGCAGCAGAGCCAGCACGTCCTGGACGCCGGGGGGGAACTTGTCCAGCGGGACGATGACCCCGCCGCCCACCAGCAGCAGCAGGAAGACCAGGTTCGCGGCCGCCAGGGTCGCCTCCGCCTTCAGCGTGCCGGCCATCAGCAGGCCCAGACCCGAGAAGGCGGCCGTGCCGAGGACCAGCAGGAGCAGGACGGCCGCCGGGTTGCCGTGCGGCGACCAGCCCAGCGCGAAGGCGATCACCGTCAGCAGGACGACCTGGAGGACCTCCGTGACCAGCACGGACACCGTCTTCGCGGTCATCAGACCCCAGCGGGGGAGCGGGGAGGCGGCGAGCCGCTTCAGCACGCCGTAGCGCCGCTCGAAACCGGTGGCGATGGCCTGGCCGGTGAAGGCCGTCGACATCACCGCGAGCGCCAGGACGCCGGGGGTGAGGAAGTCGACCGCCGCGCCCTTGCCGGTGTCGACGATGTCCACCGAGCCGAACAGGACCAGCAGCAGGGCCGGGATGACGACCGTGAGGAGGAGCTGCTCGCCGTTGCGCAGCAGCATCCTCGTCTCGAGCGCGGCCTGCGCGCCGATCATGCGGGGCAGGGGGGCCGCCCCCGGGCTCGGGGTGTAGGTGCCGGCGGTGGTCACGAACGCAGCTCCTTGCCGGTCAGTTCCAGAAACACGTCTTCCAGGGTGTGCCGCTCGACGGAGATCCTCTCCGGCATCACCCCGTGCTGCGCGCACCAGGAGGTGACGGTGGCCAGCAGTTGCGGATCGACCTTCCCGCCCACCCGGTAGGCGCCGGGGGTCAGCTCGGCCGCCGTGCAGTCGACCGGGAGGGCCTTCAGCAGGGAGCCGACGTCCAGGCCGGGGCGTCCGGTGAACCGCAGCGTGTTCTCGGCGCCGCCGCGGCACAGCTCATCCGGGGAGCCCTGTGCGATGACCCGGCCGGCGTCGATGATCGCGACGTCGTCGGCGAGCTGCTCGGCCTCGTCCATGTGGTGCGTGGTGAGGATGACCGAGACCCCGTCGGTACGCAGGTCGCGGACCAGGTCCCAGGTGGCCCGGCGGGCCTGCGGGTCGAGGCCCGCGGTCGGCTCGTCGAGGAAGACCAGTTCCGGGCGGCCGACCACGGCCATGGCGAGCGCGAGCCGCTGCTGCTGGCCGCCGGACAGCCGCCGGTAGGCCGTACGGCCACAGCTGTCGAGGCCCAGGCGCGCTGTCAGCGCGTCGACGTCCAGGGGGCGGGCGTGCAGCCTGGCCACGTGCCGGAGCATCTCGTCGGCCCGCGCCCCGGAGTAGACCCCTCCGGACTGGAGCATCACGCCGATGCGGGTGTGCAGCTCACCGGACTGTCTCACCGGGTCGAGGCCCAGGACGCGCACCGTGCCGGAATCCGGCCTCCGGTACCCCTCGCAGGTCTCGACCGTGGTCGTCTTGCCCGCCCCGTTGGGACCGAGTACGGCGGTGATGCCCGCCCTGGCCACCAGGTCGAGGCCGTCCACCGCGGTCTTCGTGCCGTACCGCTTCACCAGGGCCTGGACCTGGACCACGGGCTCGCTTCGCATGAGGAGCAAGTCTAGGGACGTTTCCGGGGCCCGCGGGCGCCGGGGGCCGCATCAGGGCCGGGCGCACCGGGGCGGTGCAGCGCGAGCCAGCGCTCCGCGTACGCCACCGCGTCGGCCACCGGGAACAGGCGTACGTCGGCCGCGCCCACCCGGCCGCGTACGACGGGGCGGTCCCGCTCGAAGTCGGAGCCCAGCTGGTCGAAGCGGTCGGAGTCGATCGCGACCTCCGTGACCACCTCCCACCGGGTCGCTCCCCGCGCCGTCCGCACCGGGCGCCCCACCTCGACGAGCGGCGCCGGTATGCGGTACTCGGCGAGATGGAAGCTGGTGCACGTGTCGTAGCCCGTGCCGAGCAGGAGCACACGGGCGCCGAGGGACTCCAGCCGGGCCAGCGGGCTGCGCTCACCCAGCCGGCAGTCCGGGGCGTGGCCGTCGACGATCTCGGCCGCGCGCGGGCCGACGGCCGCGAAGGAGGTCTGCGGGTGCGCGCTGCGCAGGGCGCCGGGCCAGGTGCGGACGGTCTCCGGGACCACGCCGAGCCCACGGGTGGGGGTGACGAGGGGGTCGTAGGCGGGCATCGTCGCCCGAATGGTCGACCACCACTCCTCGGGGACCGGCGGGCGGCTCCACAGGGCCGGGTCGGACAGCTCGCCGGACTGCGTGGGGACCACCAGCGTGCCGCCGGGGCCGAGCGCGTCGAGCAGGCCCTGGACGACCGCGACCGGTCCGCCGTTGACCCAGCCGAGGGATCGGAGCGAGGAGTGCACGAGGAGCGCCTCGCCGGGCCGGACGCCGAGGGTGCGCAGCTCCGCCGCGAGGCTGCCCCGGGTGACGAGTGGGCCGGTGGGAGGGGGTGTCGACATGCTCCGGGAGTCTCCCCGAGACCACGCCCCGGTGCCACCGAATTGATCGATCAAAGATCGTTCTCGCAGGTCAGCTTAGGCATGCCTAAGTGATGCACCGCACCGTCCGCCTCCTGGGACGCGGCTTGTCAGCCCCTGAGGAATTACGCAACAATGGCGTTGTGAAAAACGTTGGCGAGGCTCGGGAGACCCCCACGGGGCCCCCGCAGGAGGAACTCGCGACCGGTGAGCGGTCCACCCGCAACCGGGTCGCGCGGTCCATCCTGGACCACGGCCCGTCGACGGTGGCCGACCTCGCGGGACGGCTGGGGCTGACCCAGGCCGCCGTGCGCCGCCACCTCGACGCGCTCGTCGCCGACGGCGTCGTGGAAGCACGTGAGCAGCGGGTCTACGGCGCGCGTACGCGCGGCCGTCCCGCCAAGGTGTTCGCCCTGACCGACTGCGGCCGGGACGCCTTCGACCAGTCCTACGACACACTCGCCGCGGACGCCCTGCGGTGGATCGCGGAACGTGAGGGCGGGGACGAGGCGATCGTCGCCTTCGCCCGCGCCAGGATCGCCGCCCAGGCGGACGCGTACCGCGAGGTCATCGAGTCCGCGGCCCCCGAGGACCGCACCGAAGCCCTGGCCAAGGCCCTGAGCGCGGACGGGTACGCTGCTACGGCGCGTAGCGCACCGGTCGGTGAGCAGCTCTGCCAGCACCACTGCCCGGTCGCGCATGTCGCCGAGCAGTTCCCGCAGCTGTGCGAGGCGGAGACCGAGTTCTTCTCCCAGTTGCTCGGTACACATGTCCAGCGACTGGCCACCATCGCCCACGGCGACGGTGTGTGCACGACGTTCATCCCCAAGATTTCCAAGTCCGATCAGCGCGATCCCCACGCATCTGCAAGCACCGCCGGGAGGAACCCCGCATGACGCTCCCCATCGAGGAGACTGCCCACCCCGAGCTCGAGGGTCTGGGCACGTACGAATACGGCTGGGCCGACTCCGACGTGGCCGGTGCCTCTGCCAAGCGCGGAATCAACGACGACGTCGTCCGCGACATCTCCGCGAAGAAGAACGAGCCGGAGTGGATGACCAAGCTCCGCCTCAAGGGCCTGCGCCTCTTCGAGAAGAAGCCCATGCCCAACTGGGGCTCGGACCTGTCGGGCATCGACTTCGACAACATCAAGTACTTCGTGCGCTCCACGGAGAAGCAGGCGGAGTCCTGGGAGGACCTGCCCGAGGACATCAAGAACACGTACGACAGGCTCGGCATCCCGGAGGCGGAGAAGCAGCGCCTCGTCGCGGGTGTCGCGGCCCAGTACGAGTCCGAGGTCGTCTACCACCAGATCCGTGAGGACCTGGAGGAGCAGGGCGTCATCTTCCTGGACACGGACACCGCTCTCAAGCAGCACCCGGAGCTCTTCAAGGAGTACTTCGGCACGGTCATCCCGGTCGGCGACAACAAGTTCGCGTCGCTGAACACCGCGGTGTGGTCCGGCGGCTCCTTCATCTACGTGCCGAAGGGTGTGCACGTCGAGATCCCGCTCCAGGCCTACTTCCGTATCAACACGGAGAACATGGGCCAGTTCGAGCGGACGCTGATCATCGTCGACGAGGACGCCTACGTCCACTACGTCGAGGGCTGTACGGCGCCGATCTACAAGTCGGACTCCCTGCACTCCGCGGTCGTCGAGATCATCGTGAAGAAGGGCGCCCGCTGCCGTTACACGACCATCCAGAACTGGTCGAACAACGTCTACAACCTGGTCACCAAGCGCGCCGTGGCGTACGAGGGCGCGACCATGGAGTGGATCGACGGCAACATCGGCTCCAAGGTCACCATGAAGTACCCGGCCGTCTACCTGATGGGCGAGCACGCCAAGGGCGAGACCCTGTCCATCGCCTTCGCGGGCGAGGGCCAGCACCAGGACGCCGGCTCCAAGATGGTCCACATGGCGCCGAACACCTCGTCGAACATCGTCTCCAAGTCGGTGGCGCGCGGCGGTGGCCGTACCTCGTACCGCGGTCTGGTCGAGATCGGCGAGGGCGCCCACGGCTCGAAGTCCAACGTGCTGTGCGACGCGCTGCTCGTCGACACGATCTCCCGCTCCGACACGTACCCCTACGTGGACGTCCGCGAGGACGACGTGTCCATGGGGCACGAGGCGACGGTCTCCAAGGTCTCCGAGGACCAGCTCTTCTACCTGATGAGCCGCGGTCTGACCGAGTTCGAGGCGATGGCGATGATCGTGCGCGGCTTCGTCGAGCCGATCGCCAAGGAACTGCCGATGGAGTACGCCCTCGAACTCAACCGGCTGATCGAGCTGCAGATGGAAGGCGCGGTCGGCTGAGCACAGCCTTCCGGATCAGCTGGTGACCCGCCCGTCCGGCGGGCCCGAGGACCTCAACCGACGCAGGAAAGAGAGCAGACCGACAGCCATGGCCGAGGCTCAGAACTCCCCCACCCTCAACTCCCTTCGGGCGGGGGGACCCCCACCGCTGGGTTCCACCACCGCCGGGCAGATCGCGGTGGCCGCCGAGTCGACCGTCGCCACCCGCATGAGCGCGCCCCCGTCCTTCGACGTGGCGGACTTCCCGGTCCCCCACGGCCGCGAGGAGGAATGGCGCTTCACCCCGCTGGAGCGCCTGCGCGGGCTGCACGACGGCACCGCCGTCGCCACCGGTGACGGCGTCAAGGTCGACATCCAGGCGCCCGAGGGCGTCCTCGTGGAGACCGTGGGCCGCGACGACGTCCGGCTGGGCACGGCGGGCACCCCCGTCGACCGCGTCGCCGCCCAGGCGTACTCGGCGTTCGAGAAGGCCGGTGTCGTCACCGTCCCCAAGGACACGGTGCTCACCGAGCCGATCCGCATCGCCGTGCACGGCGAGGGCGGGGTCGCCTACGGCCACCAGGTCGTCGAGCTCGGAGCCTTCGCCGAGGCCGTCGTCGTCATCGACCACACGGGCGACGCGGTGCTCGCCGCCAACGTCGACTTCGTGCTGGGCGACGGAGCCAAGCTCACCGTCGTCTCCGTCCAGGACTGGGACGACAGCGCCGTCCACGTGGGCCAGCACAACGCCCTGATCGGCCGGGACGCCACCTTCAAGTCGTTCGTGGTCACCTTCGGCGGCGACGTCGTACGCCTGCACCCGCGGGTCTCCTACGCCGGCACCGGCGGCGAGGCCGAGCTGTTCGGTCTGTACTTCACGGACGCCGGCCAGCACCAGGAGCACCGCCTCCTGGTGGACCACAACACCCCGCACTGCAAGTCCAACGTCATGTACAAGGGCGCGCTCCAGGGCGACGGCGCCCACGCGGTGTGGATCGGCGACGTCCTCATCGAGGCCAAGGCCGAGGGCACGGACACCTACGAGATGAACCGCAACCTGGTTCTGACCGATGGCGCCCGCGTCGACTCCGTGCCGAACCTGGAGATCGAGACGGGCGAGATCGTCGGCGCCGGTCACGCCTCCGCCACCGGCCGCTTCGACGACGAGCAGCTCTTCTACCTGATGGCCCGCGGGATTCCGGCCGACGAGGCCCGTCGGCTCGTGGTGCGCGGCTTCTTCGCCGGACTGGTCCAGCAGATCGGCGTCGACGACATCGAAGAGCGCCTTCTCGTGAAGATCGACGAGGAGCTGGAGGCGTCGCTCTGATGACCGCCTCGACGATGTTCGTACGCGCCTGTGGGCTGAGCGAGCTGGAGGAGGACACCCCGAAGCGGGTGGAACTCGACGGCACGCCGGTCTCGGTCGTGAAGACCGAGGGGGAGGTGTTCGCGATCAACGACATCTGCTCGCACGCGAACGTCTCGCTCTCCGAGGGCGAGGTGGAGGACTGTCAGATCGAGTGCTGGCTGCACGGCTCCGCGTTCGACCTCCGCACCGGCAAACCGTCCGGCCTGCCCGCGACGCGCCCCGTCCCCGTTTACCCCGTAAAGATCGAAGGGGACGATGTGCTCGTCTCCCTCTCCCAGGAGTCCTGAGGAACCCATGGCTACGCTTGAAATCCACGACCTGCACGTCACCGTCGAGGCCGACAACGCCACGAAGGAGATCCTCAAGGGCGTCGACCTCACCGTCCGGCAGGGCGAGACGCACGCCATCATGGGCCCCAACGGCTCGGGCAAGTCGACCCTCGCCTACTCGCTCGCGGGCCACCCGAAGTACACCATCACCGGTGGCACCGTGACCCTCGACGGCGAGGACGTCCTGGAGATGTCCGTCGACGAGCGCGCCCGCGCGGGCCTGTTCCTGGCGATGCAGTACCCGGTCGAGATCCCCGGTGTCTCCGTCTCCAACTTCCTGCGCACCTCCGCCACCGCCGTCCGCGGCGAGGCCCCCAAGCTGCGTACGTGGGTGAAGGAGGTCAAGGAGACCATGGAGCGCCTCTCCATGGACCCCGCCTTCGCCGAGCGCAACGTGAACGAGGGCTTCTCCGGCGGTGAGAAGAAGCGCCACGAGATTCTTCAGCTGGAGCTTCTCAAGCCGAAGATCGCGATCCTCGACGAGACCGACTCCGGCCTGGACGTCGACGCCCTGCGCGTCGTCTCCGAGGGCGTGAACCGCGTCCGCGAGGCCGGCGAGGTGGGCACCCTGCTCATCACGCACTACACGCGCATCCTGCGCTACATCAAGCCTGACTTCGTCCACGTCTTCTCCGCCGGTCGGATCGTCGAGTCCGGCGGTGCCGAGCTCGCCGACAAGCTGGAGAACGAGGGGTACGAGGCTTACACGAAGGGTGGCGTATCCGCGTGACGCAGCTGCCGGGCCTCCTCGACACCGAGGCGATCCGCAAGGACTTCCCCATCCTGGACCGACAGGTCCACGACGGCCGGAAGCTCGTGTACCTGGACAACGCGGCGACTTCGCAGAAGCCGCGCCAGGTGCTGGACGCCCTCAGTGGTTACTACGAGCAGTACAACGCCAACGTCCACCGCGGTGTGCATGTGCTCGCCGAGGAGGCCACGGCGCTGTACGAGGGCGCGCGCGACAAGGTCGCCGCGTTCATCAACGCGCCGAGCCGCGACGAGGTGATCTTCACCAAGAACGCCTCCGAGTCGCTCAACCTCGTGGCCAACATGCTCGGCTGGGCCGACGAGCCCTACCGGGTCGACCACGAGACCGAGATCGTCATCACGGAGATGGAGCACCACTCCAACATCGTGCCGTGGCAGCTGCTGGCGCAGCGCACGGGCGCGAAGCTGAAGTGGTTCGGCCTGACCGACGACGGCCGTCTCGACCTCTCGAACATCGACGAGATCATCACCGAGAAGACGAAGATCGTCTCCTTCGTGCTGGTGTCGAACATCCTGGGCACCGTGAACCCGGTCGAGGCGATAGTGCGCCGCGCCCAGGAAGTCGGCGCGCTGGTCTGCATCGACGCCTCCCAGGCCGCTCCGCACATGCCGCTGGACGTGCAGGCCCTCCAGGCCGACTTCGTGGCCTTCACCGGCCACAAGATGTGCGGCCCGACGGGCATCGGCGTCCTCTGGGGCCGCCAGGAACTGCTGGAGGACCTGCCCCCGTTCCTGGGCGGCGGCGAGATGATCGAGACCGTGTCGATGCACTCGTCGACGTACGCCCCGGCGCCCCACAAGTTCGAGGCGGGCACCCCGCCGATCGCCCAGGCGGTCGGCCTCGGCGCGGCGATCGACTACCTGAACTCGATCGGCATGGACAAGATCCTCGCCCACGAGCACGCGCTCACCGAGTACGCGGTGAAGCGGCTCACCGAGGTCCCGGACCTGCGGATCATCGGCCCGACCACGGCCGAGGACCGCGGCGCGGCGATCTCGTTCACACTGGGTGACATCCACCCGCACGACGTGGGCCAGGTCCTGGACGAGCAGGGCATCGCGGTCCGGGTCGGACACCACTGCGCGCGCCCCGTCTGCCTGCGGTACGGAATTCCTGCGACCACGCGGGCGTCGTTCTATCTGTACTCCACGCCGGGCGAGATCGACGCCTTGGTCGACGGCCTGGAGCACGTCCGGAACTTCTTCGGCTGAGGGGCTGGCTGGGATCGTGAAGCTTGATTCGATGTACCAGGAAGTCATCCTGGACCACTACAAGCACCCGCACGGGCGGGGCTTGCGGGATGGCGACGCCGAGGTGCACCACGTCAACCCGACGTGCGGCGACGAGATCACGCTGCGCGTGAAGTACGACGGCGAGCAGATCACGGACATCTCGTACGAGGGGCAGGGCTGCTCCATCAGCCAGGCCTCGGCGTCCGTGCTCAACGACCTGCTCGTCGGCAAGGACGTGTCCGAGGCGCAGAAGATCCAGGAGACCTTCCTGGAGCTGATGCAGTCCAAGGGCCGGACCGAGCCGGACGACGCGATGGAGGAGGTACTGGAGGACGCGGTCGCGTTCGCCGGTGTCTCCAAGTACCCGGCCCGGGTCAAGTGCGCCCTCCTCAGCTGGATGGCGTGGAAGGACGCGACCGCCCAGGCTCTGGGCGAGAGCGCCGAGAGGAAGACGGCATGAGCGAGAACGAGACCCTGACGACGAAGCCCGCCTCGGAGGAGGAAGTCCGTGAGGCGCTGTACGACGTCGTCGACCCCGAGCTGGGCATCGACGTCGTCAACCTCGGCCTGATCTACGGCATCCACATCGACGACGCGAACATCGCGACGATCGACATGACCTTGACGTCAGCGGCCTGCCCGCTCACCGACGTCATCGAGGACCAGGCCAAGTCCGCCACGGACGGCATCGTCAACGAACTGCGCATCAACTGGGTCTGGATGCCGCCGTGGGGCCCGGACAAGATCACGGACGACGGACGCGAGCAGCTTCGGGCGCTCGGCTTCAACGTCTGACCGGTCGTCCGTTCCGGCCTCCGGCCGGCCGTCCGCCGCGGCGTCCGGTCGGACGTCCGCCCTGGCGCCGTACGTGCGTGGCCCCCGGCAGTGCGCCGGGGGCCACGCCTGTTTCGGCTGTTCGCGGCCGCCCGGCGGACCGGCCCCGATGCCTGGCTCAGGCCAGGCCGTCGACCACACGGAACGCCGAGTCCGCGCGGAACAGCCGGGAGTTGTCGTACGTCTCCAGGCGGAGCCGGAAATCGCGGTGCCGCAGATAGCGGCCCGGATAGTTCAGCGACTCCAGCATGACGGCGCCGCTGTATTCCGAGGTCCGGGGGCAGAAGGTGGCGTCGCGCTCGAAGAGGGCGGACCCGTCGTCGCGGTCGGCGCGCAGGACGAAGTCCCGATGGCGGAGGTAGCCGCCGTCGGCGGTGGCGAAGGAGTAGCAGGAGGCGTTCCCGAGCCCCGCCACCACCGTGAAGTCGGCGTCCCGCCTGATGCCGGCCGGACTGCCGGCGGTGATCTCGTCGAGACGGACGTAGCCGTCGCGCAAGTGCCAGTACCGGTCGGGGTAGTTGACGGACCGGACCGATTTCGGCGAGGGCGCGGACGAGGACGAGGACGAGGGCCGGGACGCGGGGGGCTCGCTGGGCGAGGCCGCTTTCGACGGTCCGGTGGTGCCGGGAGCGGCCTTGCCGCCGGAGCCCTGTTCCGGGGACTTGGGGGAGGCCGGGCCCGTCGGTGTGGAGCCGGAGGCCGGTGCGGAGGACGGGACGGGCTCGCCGGCCTGGGTCGCCGCCTCGTCGGTGGCCGTGGCGAAGTCGCCGGACAACAAGGGCAGTTCCGTTTCGGAGAGGGCCCGGTTCGTCCCCTCTCGTGACGTGGCGTCAGTTCGGTTGTCCAGTACGGCGATCACGGTGGTGACGAGAACCGCCACCGCGAGTCCTCCGGCCAGCCAGAGCCGCCGTGTTCCGGGCAGCCGTTCCCCGTCCGGGGCCGCACCGCCCAGCCAGGGCGCCGGGGACCCGGTGAAGGAAGGTGGTTCCGCCGGGTGGCGGGCACCGTGGGGCGTGGGCCGCCAGGCGGGTTCCTCCGCGGTGGGCGCGGGATGGTCGGACCCTCGCTCGGGGTCCGGCGATATCTCAGGCATGCGCGTTCCTCCAGCGTCGCCCGGGGCGCACGCGGATTCGTCCACTGGTTTCCGTACAAGAAGGGCACGAGCGCCCGGATCGGCGTCGGCCGTGAAGATCGGGTGTGCGACTGGTGAAACAGTAGTGGAAAGGGTGAGTTCTGAGCAGTCGTTCGCCTGAGTGATCCCTTCCGATCTCCCGTGATCCCCTGTGATTCCTCGCGATTCCCCGCGATCTCCAGGGCTCGGCAGCCCCGGATACTCCTCCCGCGCGAGCGGGACGACTCGTTTATGTACAGGTGTACGCATCGATGTGTACCCTCGTACACATGGGATACCTGCTGCTCGCCGGAGCCATCGTCTCCGAGGTGGCCGCCACGACCGCCATGAAGTACAGCGAGGGCTTCAGCAGACTGTGGCCGTCACTGGTGACCGTCCTCGGATATGTCGTCGCCTTCCTCCTGCTCGCACAGTGCCTCAAGACCGTCCAGGTCGGCACCGCCTACGCGATCTGGGCCGGCGCCGGAACCGCCGTCATCGCCGCGATCGGCATGCTCTTCCTCGGAGAAGCGCTCACCGCCACCAAGGTGGCCGGGATACTGCTGATCATCGGCGGGGTCGTGGTGCTGAACCTGGGCGGAGCCCAGTGATGGCCCCGCGCCGCTACGACCCCGAGCGACGCCAGCGCATCATCGACGCCGCGATCCGGGTCGTGGGCGACAAGGGGCTCGCCGGGCTGAGCCACCGCTCCGTCGCCGCCGAGGCCGATGTGCCGCTCGGCTCCACCACCTACCACTTCAAGACCCTCGACGAACTCATGGTCGCCGCCCTGCGCCAGGCGAACGAGGGCTTCGCCGAGATGGTCGCCGCGCGCGGCGCGCTGGAGGACCCCCGCGTCGACCTCGCGGGCGAACTCGCCGGACTCATGGGCGCATGGCTCGCGGGGGAGCGTACGGGGGTCGAGCTGGAGTACGAGCTGTACCTCGTCGCCCTCCGCCGCCCCGCCCTGCGCCCCGTCGCCGCCGCCTGGGTCCAGGGCCTCGTCGACCCCCTCGCCCGCCGCACCGACCCCGTCACGGCGCGGGCGCTCGTGGCACTGGTAGACGGCATCTGCCTCCAGGTGTTGCTGACCGGCGGGACCTACGACGAGACGTACGCGCGGGAGGTGCTGGGACGGCTGATCGGCTGATCGGCTGATCGGCTGATCGGCAAAACCGGGAGCGGAGCCGGGGGCTGAGAACGGGCGGGCGTGGCGGGCGACGGTGTGTGTCGATGCCCACGCCCATGCCGATGCCCACGCCGATGCCCGTGCGGTGGTCCGGGGCGACCGTGTCCGGTGCGCCGGGTGGGTGAGTTGGCGGGCGCGCCGGCCGGTCCGGTACGTGGGGTCGGCGGGTGCGGCCGCGCGGTCGGCCCGGGACCTGAGACGGGGGGACACCGGTTGGCCCGCGCGGCCCGGGCCGCGTTAGGTTTCACCCATGACCGACACGACTGCTACGCGCACCACCGGCGCCGTCGCCGCGGGCCTCGCCACGCTCACCGCCGACGGCACTGTCCTCGACACCTGGTTCCCCGCGCCCGAACTGTCCACCGAACCCGGCCCGGCCGGCACGGAGCGGTTGTCCGCCGAGCGCGCGGTCGAACTGCTCGGTGAAGGCGCCGTCAAAGCCATCGGTCCCGACGCCCGCCGGGGCGTCGAAGTGATCGCGGTCCGCACGGTCATCGCCTCGCTGGACGAGAAGCCGATCGACGCGCACGACGCGTACCTGCGGCTGCACCTGCTCTCGCACCGACTCGTACAGCCGCACGGCCAGAGCCTGGACGGCATCTTCGGGCACCTCGCCAATGTCGCCTGGACCTCGCTCGGCCCGGTCGCCGTCGACGACGTCGAGAAGGTACGGCTCAACGCGCGCGCCGAGGGACTGCACCTCCAGGTCACGTCCATCGACAAGTTCCCGCGCATGACGGACTACGTCGCGCCCAAGGGCGTCCGCATCGCCGACGCCGACCGTGTCCGGCTCGGCGCGCACCTCGCCGAGGGCACCACCGTGATGCACGAGGGCTTCGTGAACTTCAACGCGGGCACCCTCGGCACCTCGATGGTCGAGGGCCGCATCTCGGCCGGCGTCGTGGTCGGTGACGGCTCGGACATCGGCGGAGGCGCCTCCACCATGGGCACCCTGTCCGGCGGTGGCAACGTCCGCATCACCATCGGCGAGCGCTGCCTGGTCGGCGCCGAGGCCGGCGTCGGCATCGCCCTCGGCGACGAGTGCGTGGTCGAGGCGGGCCTGTACGTCACGGCGGGCACCCGCGTGACCCTGCCCGACGGCCAGATCGTCAAGGCCCGCGAACTCTCCGGCGCGTCCAACATCCTCTTCCGCCGCAACTCGGTCACCGGAACCGTCGAGGCCCGGCCGAACAACGCGGTGTGGGGCGGCCTGAACGAGATCCTGCACAGCCACAACTGAGCAACGGCGGCCGTGACTTGCGGCCGCCTCATCGATCAGCGCTCTGATGTGCCGCTCAGCTGTCGGCGGTTGCCGACGCCGGTCATCGGCGAGCGCCCTTCCACGGCCACGGGACGGCCCGGGAGGGCGCTCGTGCGTTGAAGGCGACAGCCGCCTTGTAAGTTCGGTCTGCCCCCAGCGCGGTAGGGCCCACCTGCGCGAACTAAGGCCGTGCATGTCTTCTGGCGACTGTGTCCGTTCGTCGCCGTTGATGTCAGCGTTGGATGTCAGCGCGGCTCTCGCTGCCCCACGTCACGCCACGGCTGGGCTAGCCCCGTAGCGTTCGTAGAGCCGTTTCATTTGCTTGATCCAGAAGCTGAACTTCTCGTCCTTCGATGCGCTCATGGGTAGAAGCCGGAGCTCCTTGGCCAACTGGTAGAAGCCTGGGCCGGCGTCGTTGCTGTCCAGGTAGTTCACCAGAGCCGAGAGCATGAGAAGGGGGTCGGAGGGAGCGCTCGCCTGATCGCGCTCCACGATCAATCCCAGCAAGTGCCCCATGGCGGCCCGCTCGTCAGCCCGCGCGAAGTCGAAGGTTCTGTAGCCGGTCCGCCTGGCCAAAGTGACGTTGAGCTCGGTGTACGAGGTGACCTTGCCGAGTTTCGCTCGCTCAACAAGGAAGTCCCGCCCGGCGTCCACCAGCAAGTCCCACTCGCTGTCGCCGCGGCCGTATCCAGGCATCCCGCCCCCTCTGATCCGAACCGATCCGTACTTGGGAACGTACAGCGCCGGCGGAGGGCTCCACAATCGCTCGGTGGGGGGATGACTGCGTTGTCAGGGCGGGTGTGATCGACATCGAGGGTGCCCAGGTCACTCCAGCTGTAGTACCAGCCCAGCTCAACGACGTATCTCGACTGCGGCGAGCCGTCGTTGGCCGTGGTTGACCGCACGATGTGGCACGGCCGTGGCACACACCCATGTCAGCTTGGGCCTGCTTCGGCCGCTTTCACTCGCGCTGACGCGGCCGGTCTTTGATCACGATGGACCGACCGGAGTGGCAGGGCCGTCCACCAGATCACGTCTTGTTGAGACGTGGAACTCGCGCAACAGCTAATCTTGTCAGCAAACTTCAGCAAGGAGCATCATATGCCGTCTATCCGTCAACTGATCGAGTCGGTTTCTGATGGCCGAGTCCGGATCCCGGCTTTTCAACGTGGATTCGTCTGGGATGCGGACCGAGTCGCCCAGCTGATGGATAGCATTTATAAGGGTTATCCCTTCGGGGCCCTACTCTTTTGGCGCACCCGGGCGGAGTTGAAGACGGAACGCGACCTAGGCCCCTTCCAACTTCCACCACGCCCCGACGACTACCCGATCGACTACGTACTCGACGGACAGCAGCGCTTGACCAGTATTTTCGGTGTATTCCAGACGGAACTAGAAGCTATCGGAAAGGCCGACTGGGCTGACATCTACTTTGATTACAGGGTAGATGCAGATGCGCAAGAAAGTCTCTTCGTTCCACTTTCCCCAAGTGAAGTAGACCCAGAGAGGCATTTTCCCCTCAACGTTTTCTTTGATGCCTCGAAGTACGGATCCGCATTTCGAGCGCTGCCTGAATCCGTCACGCCTAAGATTGACGAACTGTACAGTCGATTCAAGGAAGTAGACGTACCAGTCCAGACGTTCGTAACGGATGACCGCACTGGCGTGGCAATCGTCTTCGAGCGAGTCAACAGGCTGGGCGTAGAACTTGACACTCTGCAGCTATTGAGCGCTTGGACTTGGTCCGATGATTTCGACCTACAACGTCGCTTCGAAGATCTCAGCGAAGAACTTGAACCCTTCGGCTTCAAGGGGGTCGGCGAAGATGTCACCCTGCTTTTGCGTTGCTGCGCTGCAGTGGTCGACGGGGACGCTTCCCCCAAGACTCTCGTTTCCCTTAACGGGACGAAGGTTCGAGAGCAATTTTCCTACGTCGTGAATGGCATCAAGGGCGCCATTGACTTTGTGCGTCGAGAGCTGAAGGTTGAGAAACTGGACAACCTTCCACATTCAACCCTGCTTGTGCCGCTCGCAGTCTTCTTCGCGGCAGCCGATTCCAAGTCAGTGAAGATGACCGCCGAACAGCGATCCACACTCCTTCGCTGGTTCTGGAAATCCTGCTTCTCGGCTCGCTATGGACGCGTAGTCCAGAGGAATCTTCAGGTCGACGTAGAAGAAGCCATCAAGCTCAAGGATGGGGAACTCTCGAAGCTCGACGACATTCCAGCGCAGGTGGACGACCGATTCTTCCTGGAGAACAATTTCAACCTCAATGCTGTAAGTTCTAAGACATTCGTTCTACTGCTGGCACAGGAACGGCCGCTTAGCCTGGTGAGCGGCTCATCGATTAACCTTTCCGCTGCACTCCAAGCCTACAATCGGAACGAGTTCCATCACCTCTACCCGCAGTCGTATCTGCGCAGTCTTGGAGTTCCCGCAGAGCAGCAAAGCCCGCTGGCGAACTTGTGCTTCATTAACGCCATCGACAATAAAGTCCTGGGAGGAGATGCTCCGAGTGATTACCGCACTCGAATCTCCAGGCAAAACGACGTGCTAAAGCGAGCCCTGTGCCCAGAAGAAGATCTTTTCGCTGACGACTACGAGGCATTCATCAAGACTCGCGCTCGAATCCTTCTCGGTGCAGCAAATTCTCTTATGAACTCCTAGGGGTCGCCAATCATCCAAGGTCGGCGGAACGGCTTTGGGCTGGAGCTGCTTTGGGGCGAGTGATCATGGCCCTTTAAGCTTCCGGCGAGTCGGGCAGTCTGTGGACCTGCCCGCTAAAGCACGACGTTGGGGCCATGATCTTAGAGGCTCGCCCCAAAGTGACTGCCTAAAGCCGTGGAGCCGACCGCCCTAGCCACATGAGGGTGTCTCCCCTTTCATGCCCGCTGCTGCTAGCGCACCGCCTGGCGGGGCCGCCGCTGGCGAAGACACGGCGGCGGCCCCGCCAGGCGGTGCGCGCCCGCGCCGTGGGCGGGCCTTATGAAGTAGGCAAAGTTCTACCGCGCCCTTGGCAATCAGCAGTGTCTTGTCTCGGCTGATGCTTGACGCAGTGGCTTCACCTGATGCTTGACACCGCTTGCCTCGGCTTGGCTGTGCGCGTCGTATCCGCGTGCAGGGAGGGCCGGGGCCGTGCTGGTGGAGTTGAGCGTGGTCGAGCAGCGGTATCACGCGGTCATGGAGGGGGCCGTCGGCGCCTCAGTCACCGAGATCGCGGGGCGTTATGGGGGTCTCGCGGAACGACGCGACGTCTCGGATGCCGGGCGGCTATGACCCGAACTTCGTCCATTGCCCTTCGGAGACCACCTCGACGGAGTCGTCGACAACCTTGATGGCCGTCTGTTCATCGATGGCGTAAGCCGGGACGCCGATGTCGGCGGCCCACCGCTCTGCGTCAGCCAGGGTGTTCTGCGGGAAAGCGTCCAGGTGCGGGAAGATCGAGAAGTCGACGACTCCCAGGGTGCGGTCGTCCGGTGCGGACGGCCACTCGACGAAGTGCGCTCCGATCCGGGGCGTCATCACCATGCTTCCGGCACTCACTCCCACCCAGACCGTGTCGGGCAGCAAAGGCAGGAGATCGGCCAGCCCGGACTCCCGCATCCAGTGGCACAGATAGGTCGCGTCGCCGCCGTCGACCAGGAGCACGTCGGCCTCCCGGATCCAGGGGACGTATCGCTCGGCGTCGATGGTGGGCAGTGCGGTGAGCTCGAGGACACCGAGCGACGCCCAGCCCAGGCCGGACAAGTGCTGCCACATGGGCTCGGCGGCTGCGAAGCCCCGCACCGATGTCGGACCGCACATCGGGTGACCCCACTGTGCTGTCGGGACGCAGAGGGCGTGGCACTCGGCGACCGGCTTGCCGAGAAGCTGCACGAGCGCCGCATGGATGCTGGGGTTCGTGACGCCGCCTGACGTAAGCAACAGCTTCACGGTGCCTCCAAATTCGCGCGCGGAAGGTGGGTGTACCTGAAGACCTGGGACTGTGCTGGAACTCATCGCAGTTCGGGCAACCTCTTCAGAGGTCGCTCAGGTCCCTCAGGTCCCTCAGGTCGCCGGGCTCGACTGCTCCACCTGACAAGACAGTCAGCCACGACGTCTGGACCAGACGTCAAGCGTCACCTGACTCCAACCCGTCAACCATCAACTGAGACTCGACAGCTGCTCCTGGGGGTTCGGGGCTCGGGCTGTCGGCTGAGTAGCGATCTCCGCTACGGTGCGATTCATGCCCTCTGCATTGGACACGCCTCAAGGAGCGGCCGAGCTGGCCGAGTCTCTGTTGCGGGGCTGCTCCTTCAACGCCGCGGAGGCGCGCCCGACCTCGCCCAGGTACTGCTCCAGGCGGAAGCGGACCTCCTCGACGGGCCTGCCGTCGAGGCCCGGGTACATCAGTCCGGACCAGACGACCGTCTCGCCGCGGAGCCGGACCCGGATGGTCAGCCTGCCCGGCCCCGGCTCGGGCCGCTCCTCGGCTGCCACAACCACCTCGCACGGCGTATCCGCCGGACAGAGCGGTCCGCCCGGGCGGAGCAGTCGCCTCGGATCGAGGCCGGCCATCCTGCTGTCGCTGCGCGCGACCACGTCGAGGCCGTCGACGAAGAGGTACGTGTGCACGGCAGCACACGTCGGCGCCCCAGGACACGTACTGACGAGGAGCGTGCTCACCGTACCGCCGACCCGCCCATCGGACACGGCGGTCCTCAGCTCGCGCGGGGACCTACGCGGCATCCGCGTGCTGTGACGTCATGGGTCCGTCCCATCGGCTGTGCGGCAGAGGCCCGGAGGACCTGGCAGGCGGACGTGGGCTGAGCCGGAAGGCGCTGAAGTGCGGCTTGCCGTGGCGTTCGCCGAGGTCCCGCGCGGCCGGCACGGAGACTCCGCTACGCGGGCAGCGTCGCAGCGAACTCCTCCAGGGTGGTGAAGTCCGGTGGGAGCAGGCCCCGTCGGGGGTCGACGTGGTGCAGGAGCGCGGGGGCGGAGTGGTGGGCGGCCACATAGGTGTCGTCGGCCGGGGACTGTTCGTCGTCCACCCAGGCGAAGGGCCGACCGGCCGCGTACGTCACGATCCGCTCCGTCTTCCAGTGCACGCCGTCCGGCCGCGTGGCGAACAGGGCGCCGGTGAAGTCGACGTACGGGAGCGCGGGCAGACCGATGACCGGCGCGATATGGCGGTTGGCGGCGTCCATCCAGGTCGTCGCCCAGCACAGGTCGTACCCGAGGTCCAGGAGGGCGCGGCCGTGCCCGGGGTGGAGCCAGACACGCAGGGGCCTGCCGGGGGTCAACGTCACCCGGATCGTCGTGTACCCCTCGGGCCGGCGCTCCGGCTGGGCGGCGTACGGGTTCAGCGGGCCGTCGACGTCGAGGAACAGCAGCGGTCGGCTCACGAGGTCACCGTAAGGGACGCCGGGTGGAGGAGGCCGGGTAATTTTCCTCCGGCCGGGGCATAGCGGCGGGCGGTCACGCGCGTCACACGGGGCAGGGGAGTGCGGCAGGGGCCGTCGGAGAAGACCCGCGGAAAAGACGAAGGTGACGATGGATGCCGAAGTACAGGAGAACTTCCGGGAGTTCGTGGCGAACCGGTCGTCCGCGCTGCTGAGGACGGCCGTCCTGCTCAGCGGCGGGGACCGGCACGCCGCCGAGGACCTGCTGCAGAACGCCCTGGTCAGGGCCGCCGGGCGCTGGGACCGCATCGAAGAACCCGAGGCGTACGTACGGCAGATCCTCTACCGGCAGCAGGTGAGCCGCTGGCGGCTGAAGTGGCCCCGGCGGGAGGTGAGCGTCGCCGAGCCGCCGGAGGGCGCGCGCCACGGTACGGACTCCTCGGCCGCGGCCGAGCTGCGCGTCGTGATGCGCGGTGCGCTGGCCCGGCTCACCGCACGCCAGCGCACCGTGCTCGTACTGCGCTACTTCGAGGACCTGCCCGAGGGCGACGTGGCCCGGCTCCTCGGCTGTTCCGTCGGGACCGTACGGTCCACGACGCACCGCTCGCTCGCCCGGCTGCGCGCCCTCTCCCCTGAACTGGCCGCGCTCGGTCGGGGCGCGGACGAACAGCCCCCGTCCCGTGACTTCTCGGCCCTGGAGGTGCGCCCGTGAACGTCGACGACCTCGTCCGTGACTCCTTCCGCGAGCAGAACGCGGAGTCGGCCCCGCCACCGGTGGACCTCGCCGACCGGGTACTGGCCGTCCGGCGCCGTCGCCGGGCCCGTACGATCGCGTCCGTCGCCGTGGCCACCGCCGCGGTGGTCGCCGTCGCCGTGGCGGTGCCGCGGCTGGACTCCGGCAAGGACGACGTGCGCCCGGCGAACGTCCTGGACCACGACGACCTCATCGCCCACCCCGACCAGAGCCCACCGCGCGACATGATCGCGGCCGGGAGAGTCGTGCTGGCCGCGTACTGCACCGCGACGAGCGTCAGGCAGTCGGGCGGCCGGCACACCGACGTCCCTACCTACTGGCTCCTCGACGCACGGACGCACACGTACGAGAAGGCGACGAACTGGTCCTTCGTCGCGGTCGCTCCGGGCCTGCGGACCGCCGCCGTCCTGGAACGCGCCCTGCCGGCCACACGGATCGGCCTGCTCGACCTGCTCACCGGCAAGGTGAAACGCTGGATCCCGGTCGAACACACCGTCGGGGCCGTCGCGTTCTCGCCCGACGGCCGCACACTCGTCGCGACGACCTACAAGAAGAACCCCGACCTGCACGTCACGCCGTCCGGCAATCAGTCCAGCCGCTGGCCGAACTACCAGGAGCCGGGCCGGACCGGCTTCTCCATCGTCGACGTCGCGTCCGGTACGGAGTCGTGGAGCAAGGTTCCGTCCGGCGACGGCACCGGCCTCAACGATCGCCAGGATTTCGGTTTCAGCCGTGACGGCAGGCTCGTCTACACCGGGCTCACCGCGGAGCCCGGCCAGCGCTTCTACGACTTCCGGGGCCACCCGGTCCCGACGCCCGCGCTGGAGGAGCACCTGCGCTGGTACATCGACGCGCGGCTGTCCCCGAACGGCCGGCTCGGCGCGGGCGGCACCGCCGACGGGGAGACGTACACGTCCTCCGAGATCCTGAACCCCACCACCGGCGGCCGCTCGACCACGGTGCGAGGGCAGCAACTGCTCGCCTGGATCGACAACGAGCGGTTGATCGCCTGGGACATCACGCCCGGCTCGAACGAGTTCCACAACCGGCTCGTGGTGGTCGCCCTGGGCAGCGACAAGGAGGTGCCGTTGACTGGCTTCCGCGGCGGCGACGACCGCGCCGCCGGACGCTGGACGCCCGTCTTCGCCGAGCGCTGATCAGCCGGACACCAGCTCCTCGTACACCGCCAGCAGACCGTCGGCCACCTCCGGGCCGGCGGACCGCAGCGGCGCGCGGACCGGACCCGCGGGCAGGCCGAGCCGGCCGAGCAGGGCCTTCGCCGTGACCGCGCCGGGCAGACCGGCCGACATCATCGACTCGACCAGCGGGATCACCCGGCGCTGGCGCCGGGCCGCCTCGGCGGTGTCCCCGGAGTCGAACGCGTCGAGGATCGCGCGGAAGGCGCCGGGAGCCGCGTTCGCCACCGTGCTGACGTACCCGGCCCCGCCGATCGCCCGCAGCGCGAGCACGTACTCGTCGCACCCGGTGTAGTACGCCAACTCCGTTTGGGCCAGCACCTTCTGGGTGCCGAGCAGGTCGTACGCGCAGTCCTTGACGGCCACGATCCGGGGGTGTCCGGCGAGCCGGATCAGCGTGTCGGGTTCGATGCGGGTGCCGGTGCGGCCCGGGATGTCGTAGAGGGCGAGCGGCAGACCGGTGGCGTCGGCGACCTCGCGGAAGTGGGCCTCGACGGCGTCCTGCGGTGGCCTGCTGTAGTACGGGGCGACGACCAACAGGCCGTCCGCGCCCGCCTTTTCGGCCTCCTGGGCCAGCTCCACGGAGTGCCGTGTGTCGGCGGTGCCGACGCCCGCGAGGATCGGCACACGGTCGCCGACCGCCTCCCGTACGGACCGCACGAGCGCCGACTTCTCGGCGTCCGTCGTGGTCGGGGACTCGCCCGTGGTGCCGGACAGGACCAGACCGTCGCAGCCTTCGCGCACCAGCCGTTCGGCGAGCAGCGCCGCACCGTCGAGGTCGAGTCCGCCCGCTTCGGTGAAGGGCGTGACCATCGCGCAGAGCGCACGGCCGAAGGGAGGCGCGGGTGTCGCCGGGGTCGTGGTCCGAGGGGTGTGCGTCATGCGAGCAGTCTCGGCACCCTCACGGTGAAGCTCCACTTAATTCTTCTACGAGATAGCGGCAAGGGCTGCTACGAGGTGCCTCTTTCGGCGGCTTCCCGGAGGCGCCGGTGCCCACTCGGCCCCCATGGGCCACCTCGACGAGGAGGGAAGCCGACGGCCGATCGCGGGAGGCGTCCGGAGGCGATCCCCTCGGTCTGCCGGAGATCCTCTTCGTCCGCGCGGACCGGCTCCTCCGCGACCTGGTGCTCGCCCGCGCAGTCGACCTCGCGCACGCCCCGCGCCGCCTGTCCACGTGGTCCCCTGCGCAGCCCTCCTCTGCCGCTCTGCCGCTCCGCCCTCCTCTGCCGCCCGCGGGCCCCCGTCCCGTCCCGACCCACCTCACCCCACCCCGCCCCATCCCGCACCCCGCATCCGTCACTCGGCCGACAACTCCACCCGCCTGGACAAAAAAAGTGTTCGGTGAGACGGTGGGGGCATGTTGGATGTGACCGTCATCGAGGACGCAGAGGCCGCAGCCGTCTCGCTGGACCCGATACGGGCCCGGCTGCTGGCCGAGCTGGCCGCCGGACCCGCGTCGGCCGCCATGCTGGCCGGAAAGGTCGGGCTGCCGCGGCAGAAGGTGAACTACCACCTGAAGACGCTGGAGCGGCACGGCCTGGTCGAGCTGGCGGGCGAGCGCCGCAAGGGGAACGTCACCGAGCGGCTGATGCGGGCGACCGCGGCGTCGTACGTCATCTCGCCGCTCGCACTCGCCGCCGTGCAGCCCGATCCGGACCGCTTCCGCGACCAGCTCTCGGCCCGCTGGCTGCTCGCGCTCGGCGCCCGGCTGGTCCGGGACGTCGGCTCGTTGATCACCGGCGCGGCCAAGGCCCGCAAGCGGCTCGCCACGTTCGCGCTCGACGGGGAGGTGACCTTCGCGACCGCCGCCGACCGCGCCGCGTTCATCGAGGAGCTGACGCAGGGGGTCGGCGCGCTCATCCGCAAGTACCACGACGGTGACGCGGAGGGCGGACGGGACCACCGGATCGTCGTCGCCGTCCACCCCACGGTCAAACCGGAGTCCGCCTCCGATCCCGCCGCGCCGCCCGCCATCGATCCCGCCGCGCCGTCCGGCGCCGATCCCGTCACGGCGGCTTCCTCCGTGACCTCTTCCGCCACCGCCGCCACCGCCGTCACGGCCCCCGCCCCGATCCCGCCCGCCCAGGGCTGACCCCAGGAGAATCACCGCCATGCCCAAGGAATTCGAGATCGCCCGCGAGTTCGAGGTCGACGCCACCCCGGAGCAGATGTGGGACGCCATCACCAGTGGCATCGGTGGCTGGCTGTGGCCGATGGAGTTCGAGCCGCGTCAGGGGGGCGCCGGACCCTTCGGTTCCACGCTCACCAACTGGGACCCGCCGCACCGCCTGACCAGCCGGGTCGAGGACGTCCAGGGCATCTCCCAGCAGACCCTCAACCAGATCGACGAGACCATCGAGCCGCGCGACGACGGCCGCCGTTCCTGGATGCGCTATGTGCACAGCGGCATCTTCGTCGAGGACTGGGACAACCAGTACGACGGGGCGAGCCGGCACACGGACTTCTATCTGCACACCCTGCGCGAGTACGTGACCCACTTCGCGGGCCGCCCGGTCGCCTTCGCCACCTTCGACGGACCTGAGGCGTCCATGGCGTCCGACGCCTTCACCGCGGTGGGGCGTGCGCTCGGTCTCGCCGACGGCACCGAGGCCGGAGCGCGCGTACGGGCCCAGGGCCCCGAGGGCCAACTCCTCGACGCCGTGCTCGACTTCCGCAACCCGTACTTCATCGGCCTGCGCACCGAGGACCAGTTGGTGCGCTTCTTCGGTCGCAACCACTGGGGCGCTCCCGTCGGCATCAGCGTCCACGACTTCGCGGCCGACGCCGACGCCAAGCGCGACGAGAGCGCCTGGCGGAGCTGGCTGGACGGCGTGTTCGCGGGCTGAGCGCGCACAGACTGAGCGTCAGGCCGAGCGCCCGAAGGCTGAGCACCCGCAGACCGAGCGCCTGAAGGCTGAGCACCCGCAGACCGAGCGCCCGCAGACCGAGCGCCCGCAGACCGAGCGCCCGCAGGAAAGAGCCCGGCCCCCCGGACGACGGGGCCGGGCTCTTCCGTACACGGGGTTACGGCCTGAACCTCAGCACCTGCGGGTCGTGGTCGCTGATCTGGTCGGAGAACTCCGAGTTGATGTGCACGCTGTCGTAGTCGACGTCGCAGTCGCGGCGGATCGACGGGCTGACCAGGATCTGGTCGAGGACCTGCTCGTTGCCCTGGTAGTCGTACGTGTAACGCTCGCTCTTCGGCAGCGACTTGATCGCCGACCAGAGCTCGCCGTGACCCTCCAGGATCTTCGCCGTGTCCGAGAACTCGAAGTCGTTCAGGTCTCCGAGCGCGATCACGTCCGCGTCCTTCTGCGCCTTCAGGATCTGGTTGACGAAGGTGTTCTCCGCGGTCGCCTGGAGGTGGCGCTGGGTCTCCGAACTGCGCACCGGAGGCTGGTACTGCGCGGTCAGACCCTGGTCGCCGCCCTTGGAGGCGAAGTGGTTGGCGATCACGAAGACCGTCCGGCCGTGGAAGACGAACTCGCCGGCGAGCGGCTTGCGGCTGGACGTCCAGGCCGTGTTGCCCGGGTCGATCCGGCCCGGAGACGCGGTCAGCCGCGCCTTGCCGTGCGCCTTGGTGACGCCGACGGCGGTCGTCGAGTCGCCGCCCGCGCGGTCCGTGAAGGAGACCCGCTGCGGGTTGAACAGGAACACCTGACGGATGTTGCCGCCCGGCTCGCCGCCGTCCTGGTCGTTGACCGGGTCGATGGAACGCCAGTCGTACTTCGGGCCGCCCGCCGCGACGATCGCGTCGATCAGCTTGTTCACCGTCTGGTCGGCGGCGACCGTGCCGTCGTCCGTCGCGCCGTTGTTGTCCTGGATCTCCTCCAGGGACACGATGTCGGGCGACCGCAGGTTGTCCACGATCGCGGCCGCGTGGGCCGCGAAGGTGCCGTCGCCCGGGTCGAGGTTCTCGACGTTGTACGTCGCCACCGCCAGCTCGCCGCGCGCCTGCCCGCGGGTCGTCTCGCGCTGCAGGCCGCCCTTGTCCAGGGTGCCCAGCCGGTTCGCGACGAGCGTGTAGCCGCCGAACTGGTTGAAGTCGAGCGGACCTTCGGTGGTGCCGGCGAGTTCGTCACCGACGTTCGCGGCGGGGAAGCCGGTGGCCGGACCCAGTGACTGGACCTGGAGACGCCCGGTGTTCTGCGAGGTGTACGCCCCGTAGACGGTGCCACCGCGCCGGTTGGCGTGCTCGTGCGGCTTCACGGTGACCCACAGCTCGCTGTACGGGTCGGTCGCGGTGACCACACGGGTGTCGGAGACCTGGACGTTCATGCCCTCCAGGGACTCGTAGTGGTCCAGGGCGTACTTCTTCGGCTCCAGGGTGAGCGCGTTGACCGAGCCGCTCGCCGCCGTGTCGCCGGCGGGGGCGTAGGCGTCCGGCACGGAACGGCGGTCGATCACCGTGGCGGCGGGGACCGGGTTGCCGGAGGACAGGACCGTGACCACCGGCTTGGTGATCTCCGTCACCGACTGGTTTCCGGTGGAGGCTCCGCCCGGCACGTACTCCGAGACGGTGCCCGAGACCGTGACCGAGTCTCCGGCCGCCGCCTTCGGGGTGGAGCTGGTGAAGACGAAGACGCCCTCACTGGTGGCGGGGTCGGCGTCCGGGGTGGGGTCCTGGATCCAGAAGCCCTTGGACGAGCCGTACGTCCGCACCCCCGTCACCACGCCCGCCACGTCCGTGACCTGCCGGCCCGCGTACGGGGACACCCGGGTGGTGCCCTGGATGTCGTGGATGCGGACCGTGTCCGCGTGGGCCGGTGCGGTGAGCACGACGGCGGAGACGGTGGAACAGACCGCGGCTACGGTCAGCGCGCCGATGCGCGCGGTTCTCTTGCTCGGCAAGGGAATCCCTCCGGGGACTTACATGAGCGCCGGGACGAGGGCGAAGCGGTGGGGGGAACACGACCCGTGTGCGGATCGGTGACGCGCGTAGAAAAAATCGGCGAGCCCAACCCCCGTTGAACTTCTACGCGCGTCAATCTCGTGTGTGGGCGGGGGAGTTGTCAAGGTTTCGGTGGTGTCCAGCTTTTGGCAGGGACATGAACCGGGCGGCATGGGTGGAAATCCGTCTAGGGTGAGTCGTCCACGTGGATTTCCGGGGTGGCGTCCGGGTGTGCGTGTCCAGGGCGGGCTCCTGGCCTCGACGGACTCCCTGCCGTGCTCCGCCTGTCCTCGCCGTCATGCCCACCCCTGTCCGTCATGCTTGTACCGGCCCTGTTCATCGGGTCCTGTCCGGTCCCGCTCGTCGGGTCCCGATCGTTCGGAGGAGAACCCAGCCGATGTCAGACAGCTCCCCCTTGCCGCCGGTGCGGCTGACGTCCGAAGCGGAGCTGGCGCGGGACGCGCTCGCCACGCCGCTGCTCTCCCGCGCCGCGCGGCTGGCCCGCTGGGCCGGGCCGGACACACGGGTCGGCGCGGGCGGTGAACTCGTCGAGGAGCAGCTCGCGGGGGCGGCCGACGCACTCGGACTGACCGGTGACGACGCCGCGGCCTTCGCCAGTGAGGCCTGGCGGATCGCCGTCGACACCGGACTCGTGGAGATCGTGAACGAGGGCGAGGACGAGAGCACCGTCGTGGCGGGCGCGGACCTCGCCCTGCTCACCTCCGGCGGGCCGCAGGACGTCCTGGGGGTGTGGCTCGTCGCCCTGGAGGCGGTGCTCGCCGACGCGAGCGTGCCCGACCTCGACGAACTGGCCGGGGCGGTGGAGGACGGCGGCGAGTTCGACCTCTCCTCGCTGGACTGGGACCCCGAGGCCGAGGCCGAGTTCCTGGACGGCGTGCTCGGCAACCTGTACCTGCTGACCGTGAGCGAGGGCGGGGAGGGGCCGGTGCCGCTGCCGGCCCTCGCCGCGTCGATGATCGTGCCCGATGACATGGGGGACCCCAGCAACGACGTGCTGGAGCAGGTGTCGGACGCGATGATGCGGCTCGACGACCAGTTCCGGCTGCTGGAACCTGTCGGACTCGTCGACTTCCAGCCGGTCGACGAGGCGCTGATGGCGGACACCGACGAGGAGCCGGCCGGCCCCCTCGACGAGACGGACGTCTCGCGGTACGGGATGGTGCAGCTGACCCCGCTCGGTCTGTACGGGCTGCGGTCCCGGCTGCTGGAGGCGGGGCTCTCCGTTCCCGCGGTGGGTGACCTGGTGGACAAGGGCGCGGACGCGCTGCTGGAGGGCACCGGCGTCTTCCCGCCGGCCGCGGCGCAGGCCGAGACCGAGCAGTGGCTCGCCCGGCGTGAACCCCTCCCTGCCGCACGGGAGTTGCTCGCCGCGGCACGCGGCGGCGACGCCGGCGCGCCGCTGCGGCGGCTGCGCTGTCAGCAGGCGCTGTCGCTCGTCGGCATGGAGGCCGAGCCCGCGCTGCGTGACGTTCTCGACGACGCCGAGCTGGGCGGCCTCGCCCGGGTCTGGCTCTCCGAGCACGGCGCCGTCGACGTGCCCCCGCCGTCCGAGGCGATGATCTTCTGGCTCACCATCGACACGGTCGCCGCGCAACTCGCGGCCGAGGGGAACTCCGCGGAGCTGCAGGGGCTCGTGGAGGGTCTGGCGCAGCGGCACGGCGGCTTCTTCGCCGCGGCGTGGCGGGTCGACCACCCCGCCACGCCGGACGTCCTGGAGGCGATGGGGCGGCTGCACCCTGACAAGAAGGTCGCCAAGGAAGCCCGCAAGGCCGCGTTCAAGGCGCGGTCGCAGCAAGGGGGCTGAGGGCGCCGGCCGGGATCCGCGCGCCGCGTCGGGGAGGGCGGGCGCGCGAGGGGACGGCTGAGGGCGTTTTGGGCTCCTGTGGCCCGGTCCTTACGGATTCATGGAAGGGAGTCCGGTGAAGTCGCCGGGCGTTCAACTCCCGTTCAGGCCGGGGCGGGACGGTGTGCCCGCAACGGCGTCCGCGGCCCTCCGCGGCCCTCCACGGTCATCCTCACCGTCACAGGAGACACCCATGTCGCTCACCCGCAGGGACTTCGCCGGACGATCCGCGATCACCGGTGCCGGAGTGGCCCTGGCCGGCAGTGTGGGCGCCCTCGCCACCGCCCCGAACGCCCTCGCCTCCACCGACACGGAGCGTGTGGGAGAGGAGTCCGCGGACCGGCACGGCGGGGTGGGCTACGGACCGCTGGTCCCCGACCCCGAGGGCGTACTCGCGCTGCCCGCCGGATTCTCCTACCGCGTCATCACCTACAGCGGCCGGACCAAGCTGGAATCCGGTGAGTTCACGCCCTCCAACCACGACGGCACGTCCACCTTCGACGGCCCGCGCGGCGCCACCCTCCTCGTCAACAACCACGAGCTCAAGGGCGCCCGCGACAGCTGGAAGTGCCCCGTGCCGCTCACCGAGGGCCTCGTCTACGACCCGGCCGCGGCCGGCGGCTGCACGGTCGTCGAGGTACGCCACGACAAGGTCGCGGAGTGGGTCGGCATCGCCGGCACCTCCACCAACTGCGCGGGTGGCGACACCCCTTGGGACACCTGGCTCACCTGCGAGGAGACCGAGGACAAGGCCGGCCAGAACGGCATGACCAAGGACCACGGCTACGTCTTCGAGGTCGACCCCGCCGACCGCCGCCGCAACCGGAACCCCAAGCCGATCAAGGCGCTCGGCCGGTACGCCCACGAGGCCGTCGTCGTCGACGCCAAGCGCGGCCGCCTCTACCTCACCGAGGACGCGGCGACGCCCAACGGCCTGCTGTACCGGTGGACCCCGCCGCAGGGCTTCGAGCACGGCCACGGACAACTGCGCACCCTCACCGACGACGCGGGCGCCCTGCAGGCCTTCAAGTGCTTCGACTCCGGCGGCCGTTTCGTCGACGACCTCTCCCGCGCCACGAAGATCGGCACCGTCTACGGCGTCGACTGGGTGGACGTCCCCGACCGCGACGCCCGGACGCTCTCCGTACGCAAGCAGTTCGCCGCCGGTGAGGTCACCCGCGCCCGCAAGCTCGAAGGCATGTGGTGGGGCGACGGCGGTGTCTACATCGTCTCCTCGTACGCCCGTGCGGAGAGCCCCGTCCAGCACGACGGCCAGGTCTGGTTCTACGACCCCAAGCGCCGCACCCTGACCCTGAAGGTCCTGATCGGAGTGAACCCCGACCCGTCGGCGGACGGCGCCTTCGACGGCCCCGACAACATCACGGTCTCCCCGTACGGCGGGTTGGTCATCGCCGAGGACGGCGAAGGCGTTCAGCACCTGTTCGGCGCCACCGACAGTGGCCGCACGTACCCGATCGCCCGCAACGAGCTCAACATCGGCACCGAGGACGAGCCGGCCTACAGCGAGTTCACCGGCGTCACCTTCTCGCCCGACGGCCGGACGCTGTTCGCGAACATCCAGGAACCCGGAATCATGCTCGCGATCACCGGCCCCTGGAAGCGCCAGAAGCGGGGCTGAACTCCGCGGCGGCGCGGCTGAACCCCGCTCTGTCGCCCGGCGATTAATTCGCTCGCCCGTCCCGCGGTACGCCTCCTAGAGTGATGCACGTCCAGGTGCGAAGGCAGGACCTACTTCCACTACTCATGGGGCGGCCGCGGGTTCGAATCCCGCCACCGGTACAACAGGCCGGTGTAGCTCAGGGGCCAGAGCACCTTGTCGGTTCCGTCGATCCTGAACTCTGGACACCACAATTTCATGCACCTCCCGGTGCGCGGGCTGCGGCTACTTCTCTGTAAAAGAATCCCATGCCGCCGCCGATTCTGATCTCGGGAGGCGCAGCTCATGGTGGGTGCCCGGTGCGCAGGCGACGGCTACTTCATGGGATCGGACGGTTGCGGGTTCGAGTCCCGCCGCCGGCTTCGGCCGGCGTAGCTCAATCGGTAGAGCATCTGGCTGGTCCGTCGCCGCTTTCCGAACTCGGGCACCCTCCTTCTGCCGCGCCTCCCTCCGAAACACGACGTCACCGTCGTACCGAGAATTCGGGGGAATTCATCATGGCGCGATTCAACACCAAGGCCGCGAAGGCACAGCCCACTTCGCGGGTCACCTCGACCGGCCGCGTCCTGCGGACACATCAGGGCGGCCGCGGACAGGAGCGCGACGCGCGCTCCGAGCTCTTTCTGCTCGCCGTCTCCCACTTCGTCTCGCAGCAGACCTTCTACGAGAGCGGCGACGACCGCGACGACCGGTTCGCCACGCTGGTGCGCGAGCTCGCCGTCCACGACCCCTCGTGGACGGCCGCCCTGCTCGGCTGGCTGCGGGGCGACGGCAACCTGCGCTCCGCCTCGGTCATGGGCGCCGCCGAGTACGTGAAGGCACGCCTCGACGCGGGTGCCACCGACGGCCCCGCCAACCGTCAGGTCGTCGCCTCCGTGCTGCGCCGCCCCGACGAGCCCGGCGAGCTGCTCGCCTACTGGACCTCCCGGTACGGCCGCAACGTGCCCAAGCCCGTCAAGCGCGGCATCGCCGACGCCGTACGCCGTCTGTACAACGGCAAGTCGCTGCTGAAGTACGACACCGCGTCCAAGGGCTACCGGTTCGGCGACATCCTCAACCTGGTGCACGCGGCGCCCGACCCCGGCAAGCCGTGGCAGGGCGAGCTGTTCCAGTACGCCCTGGACCGGCGCCACCACCCCGACACGGCGCTGCCCCCCGCCTCGAACCGTGTGCTCGTCGCCCACCGTGAGCTGATGGCGGTGCCCGTCGCCGAGCGGCGCGCGGTCGTGACGGCTCCGGACGGTGCCGAGCGGCTCGCGGCGGCTGGTCTCACCTGGGAGGCGCTGGCGGGCTGGCTGCAGGGTCCGATGGACAAGGCGGCCTGGGAGGCCGTGATCCCGTCCATGGGCACGATGGCGCTCGTACGGAACCTGCGGAACTTCGACGAGGCGGGTGTCGGCGACGACACGGCGGCCCGGGTCGCGGCGCGGATCAGTGACCCGGCGGAGGTGGCACGGTCGCGCCAGTTCCCCTTCCGTTACCTGGCCGCCTACCAGCACGCGCCCTCGCTGCGCTGGTCGTACCCGCTGGAGCAGGCGCTCGGGCACTCGCTGGCCAACGTGCCGGCGCTGCCCGGACGGACGCTCGTGCTCGTCGACCGGTCCGGCTCGATGTTCTTCTCCCGGCTGTCGGACCGCTCGGAGCTCAACCGGGCCGACGCGGCGGCGGTCTTCGGCACGGCGCTCGCGCTGCGCGCGGCGGACGCGGACCTCGTCCAGTTCGGCACCAGCAGCGATCGGGTGCGGTACCGCGGGGGCGAGTCGGTGCTGAAGGTGCTGGAGCGTTTCGGCGACCTCGGCGGCACGAACACCAGCGAGGCGGTACGGGCGCACTACCGGAAGCACGACCGGGTGCTCATCGTCACGGACGAGCAGGCCGCGTACAGCCACCACGGCGACCCGACCGAGCAGGTCCCGGCGCACGTACCGGTCTACACCTGGAACCTCGCCGGCTACCGGGCCGGCCACGGCCCGGCCGGCAAGGACAACCGGCACACGTTCGGGGGCCTGTCGGACACGGCGTTCCGGATGGTCTCCCTGCTCGAGTCCGGCAGGGAAGGGCTCTGGCCGTGGATGAGTGAATGAGCGTGGGCCCGCCGGGGAAGTCGTCGCGCGATGCGGTGACTTGCCCGGCCAGGGGGGCCGGGGGCGGACGGTGTGGGAGGCAGTGACGGGGTGGACATGGGATGCTCCCTGTCGGGTGTCGCCGGTGCGTCGGCTGTGGGCAGCGATGACCGCCCGCCAAGATGCGGAGAGTGGCCCCGGTTGGCAAGGAGTAAGTGAATGACGCGGGTCAAGCCGATGCGGGCGGATGCGCGGCGGAACTATGAGCGGCTGATCGAGGAGGCCGCCGTGGCGTTCGCCGAGCACGGGGAGGGCGCGTCCCTCGACGACATCGCCAAGCGGGCCGGGGTGGGCTCGGGGACGCTGTACCGGCACTTCCCCACCCGGCAGGCGCTCCTGGAGGCCGTCTACGTCGACAGCATCGAGGCGATCGCTGTCCGCGCGGACGAGATCGCCGCGGAGCTCGCGCCCGGCGAGGCGCTGGTGGAGTGGCTCAACGAGCTGAGCGGGATGATGATCCAGGTCCGCGGTCTGAAGGCGCTGCTCGGATCGGCTGTCTCGGACGGGAGCGGCGCGGTGCTGACCGCGTGCGGGACGTCCGTGAAGGGCGCGGCCGAACGGTTGGTCGAGGCGGCTCAGCGGGAGGGCACGCTGCGGGCGGACGTGGAGCCGATCGAGGTGCTGCGGCTGGCGCACGGGGTTGCCACGGCGTCCGAGCTGGCGGACGGCCAGGGGAAGTGCATCCGGCGGTATCTGTCGCTGCTGACGGAGGGGCTGCGGCCGTAGCGGCGGGTGCCGGGGCCGTGCCGGGGCTTGGGTGGAGGCGCGGTCGGGGTGTGGTGGGGGGCGTACGCGGGTGCGGGCGGCCTGTGCGCGGGGCGTGGTGGGGCGGGCGGGGCCGTGCCGGTACATCGAGCCCGTCGCCGCCGGATCAGACGTTGCCCCGCAGGGAGCCGTATCCCGATCCGGACGTAAGCGACGGGCTCGCGATGCACCGGCACGGCCCCTCGCGCGCGGGGGCGGCCGCGTGGGCCGTGGGGGCTCGCGGCCCGCGCCGTCAGAGGGCCTGGGCCGCCGGCTTCACCATGCCGCGGACCGTGCGGGACTTCACGAAGTCGCCGATGGCCGTCATCTCCCACTCGCCGGAGAACTGCTTGATCAGCTTGGCCATCATCACGCCGGTCTGGGCTTCGGCGTTGGTGAGGTCGAAGCGGACCAGTTCCTCGCCGCTGGCCGCGTCGATCAGGCGGCAGTAGGCCTTGGCGACCTCGGTGAACTTCTGGCCGGAGAAGGAGTTGACCGTGAAGACCAGGCCGGTGACCTCCTGCGGCAGCCGGCCGAGGTCGACGACGATCACCTCGTCGTCACCGCCGCCCTCGCCGGTGAGGTTGTCCCCGGAGTGCTTGATCGCGCCGTTCACGATGGAGAGCTTGCCGAAGTAGCAGCTGTCGATGTGGTTGCGCTGCGGGCCGTAGGCGATGACCGAGGCGTCCAGGTCGATGTCCTTGCCGCGGTACGCCGGCTCCCAGCCGAGGCCCATCTTGACCTGGGAGAGCAGTGGGCGGCCGCCCTTGACCAGGGAGACGGTCTGGTTCTTCTGGAGGCTGACCCTGCCCTTGTCGAGGTTGATCTTCCCGGAGGGCGGGGCCGCCGGGGGCGCGGGGGGAGCCGTCGGGGGCGGCGGTGTCATGGGGGGTGCCTGGGTCGTGGGGGGCATCGGGGGCACGGGGGTCTGCATCGGCGGGGCCGGCGGAGCCCCGGGGGCGGGCTCCTCCACCGTGACGCCGAAGTCCGTGGCGATGCCCGCCAGGCCGTTCGCGTATCCCTGGCCGACCGCGCGGGCCTTCCAGGCGCCGTTGCGGAGATAGACCTCGACGATCACCAGGGCCGTTTCGGTGCCGAGCTGGGGCGGGGTGAAACTGGCCAGTACGGCGTTGTCGTCGGCGTTGCGGATGGTGGCCGTGGGCTCGATGCCCTGGAAGGTCTGGCCGGCGGCGTCCGGGCTCGCGGTGACGACGATCTTCTCGATGCCCGGGGGGACCGCGGTCGTGTCGACCGTGATCGCGTCCGGGGAGCTGCCGCCGCCCGAGCGGTAGGTCACGCCGGGGCCGGTGGGCTGGTTGTAGAAGATGAAGTCGTCGTCGGAGCGCACCTTGCCGTCGGCGGTGAGCAGCAGGCCCGACACGTCGAGCCGCACCGGAGCGGCGACGTCCACCGTCACGCGGGTGACGGGGAGAGGGATGTTCGAGCCAGGGGTCATAGCTGTCATGACTGGGGTAACGACCGGGGGCGCTTTACCGTTCCCTTACCCAAAGATGAGTTGCCCGGGGTGCGTGCGGGGCTGTTGGTATGGCCTTTTTCGCCCCCGCCGCCCCTACCCGACCCATCCGTTCCTGGGGGCTCCGCCCCCAGACCCCCGGTCGGCCTTGAGGGCCTTGTCCTCAAGCGCCGGACGGGCTGAGGGTGCGGGCCGGTGCTGAAAGGCCGGCGGCGGGGCCATGCTTTTCAGCCCGTCCGGCGTTTGAGGACGAGGCCTTCGGGCGATGGCGGGGGTCTGGGGGTGGCAGCCCCCAGGTACGGGATGGGTCGGGTAGGGGCGGCGGGGGCGAGGGACCCTACGGGACCACGACGATCTTCCTGCCCACCCCCGCCGCGAACTGTTCCAGCGCCTGGGGATAGTCCGCCAGCGGGATGCGGTCACTGATGAAGACGTCCGGATCGAGGACACCCCCGGCGAAGAGTTCCGCCGCCCGTTCGAAGCTGTGCAGGACGGCCATGGAGCCGGTGATGGTGATCTCCTGGTTGTAGATGCGGTAGGGGTCGATCGAGACCCGCGTCGCGTAGTCGGCGACACCGAACTGGAGGAAGGTGCCGGCCTTGGCGACCCGGTCCAGGCCGTCCTGGATCGCCGCCGCGTTGCCCGTCGCGTCGATCACCACGTCCCACCCCCGCGGCCGGTCCAGCTCGTCCGCGTTCGCCGCCGAGGCGGACGCCCCCAGCAGCCGGGCCGTGGCGAGCCGCTGGGCGTTCACGTCGACCACGTCGACACTCGCCGCCCCCGTCCGTTTCGCCAGTTCCAGCATCATCAGACCCATCGTCCCGGAGCCGTAGATCAGGACGTGGGCCCCCAGCCGGGAGTTCAGCACGTCGTAGCCGCGTACCGCGCAGGAGAGCGGTTCGACGAGTGCCGCGTCCTGGGTACGGACGTGATCGGGGAGCTTGACGCAGTTGGCCACGGGGGCGGTCGCGTACTGCGCGGCGCCGCCCGCCGTCGTGACACCGATCGCGGCCCAGCGCTCGCAGAGGTTGTTGTGGCCGGTACGGCAGTACCGGCACTCGTGACAGTAGAGCGACGGGTCCACCGCGACCCGGTCGCCGGCCGAGACCTCCGTGACCTGGGTGCCCACGCCGACCACGGTGCCGGCGAACTCGTGGCCGGGCACGATCGGCAGCTTCGGCGCGAACTCGCCCTGGAGGATGTGCAGGTCCGTGCCGCACAGTCCGCACGCCGCGACCTCGACGACGACGTCGCGCGGGCCGGGCGTCGGGTCAGGGACCTCGGTGACGACGGCGCGGCCCACGGACTCGATGACGGCGGCCTTCATTTCACGGCTCCCAGTGACAGGCCCTGGACCAGTTTGTCCTGGGCGGCGAACCCCGCGGCGAGCACCGGCAGGGAGACGACGAGCGACGCGGCGCACACCTTGGCCAGGAAGAGACCCTGGCTGGTGATGAAGCCGGTCAGGAAGACGGGGGCGGTCTCCGCGACCACGCCCGTGAGGACCCGGGCGAACAACAGTTCGTTCCAGCTGAAGATGAAGCAGATGAGGGCGGTGGCGGCGATGCCGGGCAGGGCGATGGGGGCCACGACCCGCGCCAGGATCGTGGGCAGCCGCGCGCCGTCGATCTGCGCCGCCTCGATCACCGCCACCGGCACCTCGGCGAGGAACGACTGCATCATCCACACCGCGATCGGCAGGTTCATCGAGGTGTAGAGGATGACCAGGAGCCAGATGTTGTCGAGCATCCCGGCGTTCTTCGCGAACAGGTAGATGGGCAGCAGGCCCGCCACCACCGGCAGCATCTTCGTCGACAGGAAGAAGAACAGGACGTCCGTCCACTTCTTCACCGGCCGCACCGACAGCGCGTACGCCGCGGGGAGGGCGAGGAGGAGGACGAAGGGGGTGGAGGCCACGGACGCCACCAGCGAGTTGACCAGCGCCGGCCAGGGGCTCGCGCCACCGCCCGTGCCGAAGAAGTCGCGGTAGCCGTCGAGAGTGAGGGCGGCGCCGAAGGACGGCGGGTTGGTCGCCGCGTCCGCCTCCGAGTGGAACGACGTCAGGGCCATCCAGGCGATGGGCAGGAAGAACAGCACACCGAGTACCCAGGCCAGCAGGCCCAGGCCCGTTCCCCGGGTGCGCCGGGGACGTACGCGGATCGTGGTGGTGCTCATGCGCGGGACACCTCCTCGCGGAACAGGGACGAGACCACGCGCAGCGCGAAGGTCGCGATGATGATCGAACCGATGACGACCAGGACCCCGGCGGCCGAGGCCAGACCGTTCTCGTGGGCCTGGTAGAAGCTCTGGTAGACGGTGTAGGGCAGGTTGGCGGTGCCGAGGCCGCCGGAGGTGATGGTGAAGACGGCGTCGAAGTTCTGGACGATGTAGATCGAGCCCAGCAGGGCGCCGAGTTCGAGGTAGCGGCGCAGGTGCGGGAGCGTGAGGTGGCGGAAGACCTGCCAGTCGCTCGCGCCGTCCACCCGGGCGGCCTCGATCTGCTGCTGGTCGCGGCTCTGCAGGCCCGCCAGCAGGATCAGCATCATGAAGGGCGTCCACTGCCAGACGAGGGAGGCCTCGACCGCCAGCAGCGGGGTCTGGGAGATCCAGTCCGGCTGAGGGCCGCCCACATAGTGCAGCAGACCGTTGAGGAGGCCGTACTCGGGGTTGTAGAGCACATGTTTCCAGAGCAGGGCCGCGGCGACCGGGACCACCAGGAACGGCGCGATCAGGAGCGTACGCACCACCCCGCGCCCCCGGAACCTGCGGTCCAGGAGGAGCGCGAGGGCGAGGCCGAGGACCAGGCTGACCAGGACGACGGCCGCCGTCAGGAGGATCGTCGTCCAGACCGAGTGGCGCAGGTCCGGATCGGTGAGCACGTCCGAGTAGTTGGACAGGCCGGTGAAGTGGCGGGCCTTCGGATAGAGGGAGTTCCAGTCGAAGAGGGAGATCACCAGCGTGGCCACGAACGGGAGCTGGGTCACGGCGATCATGAAGATCAGGGCGGGGAGCAGCGGGGCGCGGGTGGCCCAGGCGCGCAGCCGGCCGGAGGGCGGGCGGGCGGCGCGGGCGGGAGCGGTGGCGAGGGGGGCTGTCGTCGTGGCGGTCATCGTCCCTCGTACTCCTTGGAGATCTTCTCGGCGAGTTTCTGGGACTTCTTCAGGGCCGAGTCGACGGACTGGCGCCCGGCGATGGCCGCGCTGATCTCCTGCGAGACCTTGGTGCCGAGATCGGTGAACTCGGGGATGCCGACGAACTGGATGCCGGGCGCCGGGCGCGGCTGCACTCCGGGGTCGCGGGGGCGGGCGCCCTCGATGGCCGCGCGGGTCATCTCCTGGAAGGCCGAGGCCTCCTTGGTGTACGCGGCGTTGGTGTAGGTCGAGGCGCGTTTGCCGGCCGGTACGTCGGACCAGCCGATGGTGTCCCCGACCAGCTGCTCGTACTGCTTGCCGGAGGCCCAGGAGATGAACTTCCAGGCCTTGTCGGAGTTGTGGGAGGCCTTCTGCAGGCCCCAGGCCCAGGTGTAGAGCCAGCCGGAGGACTCGGTCTTCTCCACGGGCGCCGGTACATAGCCCATCTTGCCCTTGACGGGGGAGTCGGACGCCTCCAGGGAACCGGCCGCGGAGGTGGCGTCGTACCACATGGCGACCTTGCCCTGGGTGATGTTGTTGAGGCACTCGGCGAAGCCGGACTGGGCGGCGCCGGACTCGCCGTGCTCGCGGACGAGGTCCACGTAGAACTTCGTCGCCTTCACGAACTCGGGGGAGTCGAGGCGCGCCTTCCAGTCCTTGTCGAACCAGGTGCCGCCGAAGGTGTTCACGACGGTCGTCAGCGGGGCCATCAGCTCGCCCCAGCCGGGCAGGCCGCGCAGGCAGATGCCCTTCATGCCGGACCGGGCACCGTCGGCCTCGGAGGCCAGCTGTGCCACCTGGTCCCAGGTGGGATGCGGGGGCATGGTCAGGCCCTTCGCGGCGAACACGTCCTTGCGGTACATCAGGAAGGACGACTCGCCGTAGAAGGGCTGCCCGTAGAGCTTGCCGTCGTCGGCCGTCAGGGACTGCCGCATGGGCGCGAGGATGTCCTGCTCGTCGTAGCCGCTGTCCTGGCGGACGTAGGAGTCCATCTCGTGCAGCCAGCCGTTCCTGGCGTAGATCGGTATCTCGTAGTTGGACAGGGTGGCCACGTCGTACTGGCCCGCCTGGTTGGCGAAGTCCTGGCTGATCTTGTCGCGGACGTCGTTCTCCGGCAGCACGGTGAAGTTCACCTTGATGCCGGTCTCCTTGGTGAAGTGGGCCTTGGTGAGTTTCTGCAGCTCCACCATCTGCGGGTTGTTGACCATCAGGACGTTGATGGAGTCGCCGCCGGAGCCCGCCCCGCCCGCTCCGGTCCAACACCCGGAGAGCAGCGGGGTGAGCAGCGTCCCTGCGGCGACCGCGGCGAACAGCGCGCGCGGCCTCCGTCGGCTCGGGGTTCGCATGGATCACTCCTGGACTTATAGGGAGATATAGGGCGTAACCGGAGTTGGGGTGCCCCTGGGAGGGTGAGTGAGGACGGGGGTGAGTGGGGGCGTGGGATGTCGGACGCGGTGCGGGGGGTGGGTTAGGTTCTCAGACGCGTATGACCTGGGGTCCCTGCAGTGAGTAGCGGTGAGCTTCGGCCGTCGGGAGCAGGGTGCTCGTGACGATCGTCTCCAGGGCGGTGATCTCGGCGAAGCGGCAGAAACTGACCGCCCCGAACTTGGTGTGCACACCGGCGAAGACCGTGCGCCGGGAGGCCCGGATCGCCTGGGCCTTGACCTCGCTGACCGCCGGGTCGGGGGTGGTGAGGCCGTGTTCGCGGGAGATGCCGTTGGCGCCGATGTAGGCCAGGTCGATGACGAAGCCGGCGAGCATCTTCGTCGTCCAGTGGTCCACGGTCGCGAGGGTGCCGGGGCGTACCCGGCCGCCGAGCAGCAGGACGCTGGTGTTGTCCGCCTCGGCGAGTGCGCCCGCCGTGGCGAGGGACGCGGTGACCACGGTCAGCGGCCGGTCGTGGGGCAGGGCCTCGGCGATGAGCTGGGGGGTGAAGCCCTCGTCGACGAAGACCGTCTCGGCGTCGCCGAGCAGTTCGGCCGCGGCGGCCGCGATCCGCCGTTTCTCGGGTACGTGGCTGGTGGCGCGGAAGGCGAGTGTCGTCTCGAATCCGGCGCTCTCGACGGGATAGGCGCCGCCGTGGGTGCGGCGTACCAGCCCGTGGTCCTCCAGGGCGCGCAGGTCACGTCGTACGGTCTCCTTGGCGACGCCCAGTTCGGCGGCGAGCGCGGTGACGTCGACCGAACCCGTACGGCGGGCGGCTCGGACGATCTCCCGCTGACGTTCTTCCGCGCTCATGGCCGGCACCCGCTTCCCGCGTCCTGTTCTCGCTGCCCGTTCGGGCCCGGTCGGGCCTTGGAGGAAGTTCTACAGCGGGCGCGCGGCACTGACCAGGCCTGTTGCACGCCCGATGATGCCCGGCTGTGCCCGTTCGGCCGCGCGGGGGAGCGTGCCGGACCTGGGGCGGAGCCGGTGCGGGGGTGGGGTCGGGCAGGGTTCGTGCCCGAACACGGAGGCGGGCGGGCCCGTTCGGTGCCCGCCCGCTCCGTCGTGCCCGTGCGGCGCCGTCAGTACGGCCAGATCGGCGGGTGCGTGGTGAAGTGGCCGCCCAGGTGGGCGTGGTCCGGATTGTCCGGGTCGAGCTCGCCCTGCTCGGCGATGAGCTTCTCGGCGTACGGCTCGGAGTCGTCCTGCGGCTCGTAGCCCAGCGCCCGTGCCGTCGACAGGTCCCACCACAGACGGGTGTTGGCGGAGGAGCCGTAGACGACCGTGTGGCCCACGTTCTCGGCGGTGAGCGCCGCGTGGAAGAGGCGGGCGCCGTCCCCGGGGCTCATCCACACGGAGAGCATGCGCACGCTGCTGGGCTCCGCGAAGCAGGAGCCGATGCGGACCGAGACCGTCTCCAGGCCGTGCTTGTCCCAGTAGAACTGGGCCAGGTCCTCGCCGAAGGACTTCGACAGGCCGTAGAAGGTGTCCGGCCGGCGGGGGGTGTCGACGGGGATCAGGGCGTCCTCGCCGAACGGGGCGTCCCCCCGCGGGCGCGGGGTGAAGCCGACCGCGTGGTTGGAGGAGGCGAAGACGACGCGCCGTACGCCCTCCTCGCGCGCGGCCTCGTACAGGTTGTACGTCCCCTCGATGTTCGCCTTGAGGATCTTGTCGAAGGAGGCTTCCAGGGAGATGCCGGCGAGGTGGATGATCGCGTCGACACCGCGTACCGCCTCGCGCAGCGCGGCCCGGTCGGCCAGGTCCGCGGTGATCGCGTCCGGCTCGCCCTCGACCGGGAGCAGGTCGAGCAGGCGCAGCCGGTGGCCGTGCTGCGGCAGCAGGCCCCGCATCAGGGTGCCGAGTCCGCCGGCGGCGCCGGTGAGCAGAACGGTGCGGGGAGCGGGCATGCGGGTGTCTCCTCAGGGCCACGCGAGCGGCCGTATGCTTGTACGGCATTCACATCCATGGACACGCTAGGGATCGCCCGCCTGTCGAGTCAAGTGTCGCGCGGAGGCGGTCAATCCGCTGCCGTGTTACGGGTGTGCGCGCTTGACCGGCCCCAAGGTCGCGCTTTAGCGTGGTTGCGTTCAGAAATATGGACGTGGATCAGAAACATGCACCCGCTGTTGTGTGCGTGAGCACCTGCCTCAGGGAGAGTCCGTGACGTCAGCCCCCCTTGCCGCTCGGCTCAGCATCCCCAGCGGGCCGCTGTTCTTCCCCGTCACGGCGTACGGCCCCGACGGCGCCCTCGATCTGGACGTCTACCGCGAGCACGTACGGCGCGGCGTAGAGGCCGGGGCCGCCGCGGTCTTCGCCTGCTGCGGCACCGGCGAGTTCCACGCGCTCGCGCCCGAGGAGTTCCAGGAGTGCGTGCGGGCGGCCGTCGAGGAGGCGGCGGGACGGGTGCCGGTCGTCGCGGGCGCGGGGTACGGGACCGCGCTCGCCGTACGGTTCGCGCGGCTCGCCGAGGAGGCCGGCGCCGACGGGCTGCTCGCGATGCCGCCGTACCTGGTGGTCGCGGGACAGGAGGGACTGCTGCGCCACTACCGGGAGCTGGCCACCGCCACCTCGCTGGACATCGTGGTGTACCAGCGCGACAACGCCGTGTTCACACCCGGGACCGTGGTCGAACTGGCCCGGAGCGAGGGGATCATCGGCTTCAAGGACGGGCTCGGCGACCTGGACCTGATGCAGCGCGTCGTCAGCGCGGTGCGCAGCGAGGTCCCCGGGGACTTCCTGTACTTCAACGGGCTGCCCACCGCCGAACTCACGGGGCTCGCCTACCGCGGCATCGGCATCACCCTGTACTCGTCCGCGGTCTTCTGCTTCGCCCCCGAGATCGCGCTGGCCTTCCACGCCGCGCTGAACGCCGGCGCCGACGACATGGTGAACCGGCTGCTGGACGGGTTCTACCGGCCGTTCGTCGATCTGCGGGCGCAGGGGCGCGGCTACGCCGTGTCGCTGGTCAAGGCGGGGGTGCGGCTGCGCGGACTGGACGTGGGGGAGGTACGGCCGCCGCTGCACGAACCGACCGAGGACCATGTGAAGCGGCTCGCCGAGCTGATCGAGCGCGGGTACGCGCTGCTGGAGCCGGCCGAGGGGGAGAGCCGGTGAAGGCGTCGGCCTTCGTCTATCCGTGGGACGTCGTCGGGGACCCGGCGGCGGCCGGGCGGATCGCCGGGCTCGGGGTGCGGCAGGCGACGCTCGCCTCCGCGTACCACTCCACCCGCGCGCTGACCCCTCGTCACCCGCGGCACCGCATCGTGACGGCGTCGCACGCGGCCGTCCTGTACCCGGTGGACGGCGCGCGCTGGGCCGGGCGCGTCCTGCGGCCGTACGAGGCCGGGGACTGGGCGCCCGGGGACGCGTACGGGACGGCCGCCGCCGCGCTCGCCGAGGCCGGCCTCGACGTCCACACCTGGGTGGTCCTCGCGCACAACTCCCGCCTGGGGGCCGAGCATCCGGACACGTCCGTCGTCAACGCGTACGGCGACCGGTACGGGTGGGCGCCGTGCGTCGCGCAGGCCGGCACCCGGGAGTACCTCGCGGACCTCGCGGTGGAGGCGGCGGTGCGGCCCGGGGCGCGGGGCACCGAGCTGGAGTCGCTCGGGTGGTACGGAATGGCGCATCTGCACGCGCACGACAAGATCGGCGGCGTGGGGCTCGGGGACGCCGGGCAGTACCTGATGTCGCTGTGCTTCTGCCCGGCGTGCCGGGACGGGTACGCGGGGCACGGGCTCCACGCCGGTGACGTCGCGGCCACCGTCCGCGAGGCCCTGGAGCCCGTGTGGCGGGGGGCCGTGCCCTCGGACGGAGGCTGGCAGACGATCGAGAAGCTGCTCGGGAGCGAGGTGGCGGGCGCCACGCGCGCGTGGCGCGACGGGGTGGCCCGCTCGCTCCAGGAGACCACGGTCGCGGCGGTACGGGCGGCCGCGCCCGACGGGTTCCAGGTGCTGCTGCACGCCGATCCCGTCTCGTTCCACTGCGGGGCGAACGCAGGGGTCGATCCCGCGCACATCCTCTCCGTGGCGGACGGGGTGGTGGTGCCGTGCACCGGCGGCACGGAGCTGCTGGCACCGTTCGCGCGGCAGGGACGGGACGCGGCCGTACTGGCGGCCAACTTCACGGTCGTGTCGGGCATGGGAGGCAGTCCGGGCACACTCGCGGACGATGCGGCACGGGCGGCTTCACTGGGAGCGGGGGAACTGCGGCTGTATCACGCGGGGTTGGCCTCGGAGGGGGATCTGGAAGCGGTGAGAGCGGTACTGGCGGCCGCGCCCTGAGGGGCTGGGGGTGAGTCTTCGGGTGCGGGCGGGCGGGGCTGGTCGCACGGTTCCCCGCGCCTCTCAAGAGCGCGGACCGCGCCCGGCGTCTTCAGCGCGGTCCTGCGCCCCCTGCGCGGGCCCGTGTCTTCGGAGCGGGTCGGCGTCATCAGCCCGGCCGGCGTTTGAGGACGAGGCCGTTCAGGCCGGAGCGGAGGTCCGGGGGCGCAGCCCCCGGGGCGGTCGCGAAACGGGGCGGACTCAGTGCCGGGCCAGCAGGGGCCGGAGCGTCAGCAGGCGGGCGAGCGCCAGCGCCGGGAGCAGAAGGCGATAGCCGACCAGTTCCCCCACCCCCGCACCGACCGCCAGCCCGAGCGCGTTCGGCGCGAACATCAGGGTGTTCGCGGTGGCGGCGGTACGCCCGAGCAGCCGCCCCGGCGTCTCGCGCTGCACGGCGGTGTACGCGGCGATCAGCACACACGGAAGCCCGGCCCCGATCGCGGCACTGCACACCAGGGCCACCCCGTCGGCCGCCACCGCACGCGACCCGGCCGCGACCGCCGTCAGAGCGATCCCGTACGCGGCGAAGCGACGCTCACCCCATCGCCGCAACAGCGGGCCCGAGACCAGGCCGGTCAGTACCGACCCGGCGCCCTGGACGGCGTAGAGGAGCCCGGCGTACGCGGGGGAGTGGCCCAGTCCCTCGACGACGGCGTAGATCAGGGAGCCGTTGAGACCCGCGAAGAGCATGGTCGTACCGCCGGCCAGGACCAGCGGCCGGAGTTCCGGGTGCCCCAGGACGTACCGCGCGCCCACGGCCGTCCGGGACCGCCAGGTCGCGGTGTCCGGGGCGGGCTGCGCCTCCCGGGGGCGCAGCAGCGCGCACACCCCGGCGGCCAGCGCGAACGTCACCGCGTCGAGAAGCGCGACCCGCGCACCGCCGTACGCCGCGTACAGGGCCGCCCCGGCCGCCGGCGCCACCAGCTTCATGCCCTCGTCGGCCGTCATGCGCAGCCCGTTGAAGTCCCCGAGAAGACTCCGGTCGACCACCGCGGCCACCAGCGCGGACTCGGCGGCGTCGTGGACGACGCCCACCGCGCCGTAGACCAGGAGCACCGCGAACAGGATCCACAGCCGGTCCGGGGCGTCCACGGCGAGGAGGGCCGGCAGGAGCACCGCCAGTGCCAGGTTCGTGCCGATCAGCAGGGGCCGGCGGCGGGTGCGGTCCGCGAGCGTGCCCAGGAGGGGGCCGACGAGCGTGGGGGCCCAGAGCGCGCACACGCACAGGGCCGCCAGACCGTTCGAGCCCGTCAGGTCCTTGACCCAGATGCCCGACACCAGCCACATCGCCGACGAGCCGAAGCCGGAGACCACCACAGCGGTCAGATAGAGGCCCGCGTCGCGGTCCCGCAGTACACGCGTCACTGTCCATGTCATGACAGGTGATGGTGGTCCTAAGGGGGCCTGGCGGGGATCGGGCAGGTGCCCTGTACCGGCGCGTATTTCCGGCCCGCGCACCTGTCACCCCGCGCACCTGTCACCCCGCGCACCCGCCACCCCGCGCACCCGCCTCCGGCACCGCGCCGATGAGTTCTCGGCGCGTCCCCGGTCTGCCCCACGAGCGGACTCTGTGAGGGTTCGGAACCGAGGAGCAGCCGATGACCGACCCGACTCTCGACCTGGGGCCGCAGGCCCTGATCGTCGCGCGACTCGTGGCGGGGGTGACGGACCGCCGGCTCGACGACATCACCCCCTGCCCCGCGTACGCGGTGCACCACATGCTCGGCCATCTGGGCGGACTGGCCGTCGCCTTCCGCGACGCCGGACGCAAGAACCTGGGCGCCAGGACCGACACCAGCCCGGACACGACCGTGCCCGACATCGCCCCCGACTGGCGCGAGACCCTGCCGAAGGCGCTCGGCGAACTCGTGGAGGTCTGGCGCGACCCGGCCGCCTGGGAGGGGGAGACCCGAGCGGGCGGGGTGACCCTGCCGGGCGCAATCGCCGGTGCCGTGGCCGCCGACGAACTGGTCGTGCACGGCTGGGACCTGGCCCGCGCCACCGGCCAGGAGTACGAGCCCGACCCGGCCGCGCTGCACGCGTCGTACGGCTTCCTCGCCGCGGCGGCCCAGGATGCCGGCCGGGGCGGAGGCGCTTTCGGGCCCGTGGTGCCGGTGCCGGACGACGCGCCGTTGCTGGACCGTCTGATCGCCCTCAGCGGTCGCGACCCCGGCTGGAAGTCCTAGGGCGTGTATCGAAAGTGGATCTCGGACTGTGAATGACGTGGGTGGCTCTATCAGCGCTCACGATCACGCTCTACAACCCCTTCGTCGAACAGATACCGAAGATGTTCGGCCAGCAGACCGGGGGCGACGGAGGGAGGAAGAGGGAGCCAGGTTGTGGCCTCAAGCGAGGGGCTGCCGGCCGCATCAAGGGAGGCGCAACCCCAGCCGCGACGTGTGCCTCTGGTCCCCCAAAACACGACGATTCCGTTCGTCCAGGGTCCATGAGCGAGCGCAGTATCACCCTTTGGCCAGTAGAAGGCCGTTCCACGTGACTCGTCCCATCGCTCTGCAGGCGACAATCCTGCGACCTCAAGAGCCTGAGCTGCGGTCAAGCAGTACTGCCGAATCTCGGAGTAGTTAGCGGCAGCTGCGGCGCCGTCCCAAGTTGTCATGGCCCTCCTTTACTTCGAACGACTCGACCACAGCAGTCGCTACCAGCGCTTTCGCAACAGGCCCTAGTACACCTCCGGCCCTTGGGTCCCGTCCGAAGCCCCGCGCAGGGCTTCGGACGGGGCCCTGCGCGATGCGTCTCCCTTTCTTTTCTTTCTTCCGTCCGAAGCGTTGACGAAACACGGGCGCGCTCCTACGTTCATCGCGTCGTACTTCGTACGTCATATATGAGACGCGATACGTGAGATCCGATACGTGAGATCCGAGAGGCGCGCATGACCTCTGTGCCCACACCGATACCGTCCCGCACGCAGTTCGTGCTGGAAGGGATCAAACACCGCATCCTCACCGGGCAGTTGACGCCCGGTCAGGCCCTGGTCGAGAGCGAGCTCGCCGCACGGTTCGGGGTGTCGAAGACGCCCGTGCGCGAGGCGCTCAAGACCCTGGCCGGTACCGGACTCGTCGTGATGAACCAGTACAAGGGCGTCACGGTGCGCATGGTGGACGCGGACATGGCGCGTGAGGTGTACGACGTCCGGCTGCTGCTGGAGCCGGAGGCGCTGCGCCGGTCCGTCCTGCGCGGAGCCTCGCTCGCCGCCGCGCGGGACGCTCTCACCCGCGCCGACGACGCCTCCGACGCCGCCGAACGCTCGCTGGCCAACCGGGAGTTCCACCGCGCCCTGTACGTGTCCTGCGGCAACCCCCTGCTGGGCCGCATGCTCGACGAGGTCCGCGACCAGGCCGCCCTGGTCTCCGCGGTCGCCTGGGCCGCCGACCCGTCCTGGGAGCGCGAGGCCGGCGAACACCGGGAGATCCTGCGCCTTGCCCTCGACGACGACGCGGACGGCGCGGCCCGCGCGCTGCACGCCCACATCGAGTCGTTCGTGCGGCGGGCCTTCCCCCCGGCCCGGGAGGAGGACGGACAGGAATGACAGCGACGTACGAGGCCCAACGGGCGGCGCTCGCCGAGGTCGTGGCGATCCCCGTGACCCCCTTCGCACAGGACGGGACGATCGACCGCGACACCCACCGCGCCCTGCTGCGCCGGCTGCTCGACGGCGGGGTCCGCACCCTCACACCCAACGGCAACACCGGCGAGTTCTACGCCCTGACCCCCGAAGAGCGTTCGCTCGTCACGGAGTTGACCATCGACGAAGCGGGCGGGCGGGCCGCCGTCCTGGTCGGGGTCGGGCACGACGTACCGACCGCCGTCGCCTCCGCCCGGCACGCCCGCACGCTCGGAGCGGCGATGGTGATGGTCCATCAGCCCGTCCACCCGTATGTCTCGGAGGGCGGCTGGCTCGACTACCACCGGGCCGTCGCCGAGTCCGTGCCGGAGATGGGGGTCGTGCCCTACATCCGCAACCCCCGGCTCCCGGGGGCCCGGCTCGCCGAGCTCGCCGACGTCTGCCCGAACGTGATCGGCGTCAAGTACGCCGTCCCGGACGCCGCCCGCTTCGCCGCCTTCGCCCGGGACGCGGGACTCGAACGGTTCGTGTGGGTGGCGGGGCTCGCCGAGCCCTACGCGCCCTCCTACTTCTCGGCGGGTGCCACCGGCTTCACCTCCGGTCTGGTCAACGTCGCCCCGTCGCTCTCGCTCACCATGATCGAGGCGCTCCGCTCCGGCGACTACCCGGCCGCGATGAAGGTCTGGGAGCAGATCCGCCGCTTCGAGGAACTGCGCGCCGCCGACGCCTCCGCCAACAACGTGACCGTGGTCAAGGAGGCGCTCGCCTCGCTCGGCCTGTGCCGGCGCGAGGTACGCCCGCCGAGCAGGGAGCTGTCCGAGTCCGAGCGGTCGGAAGTCGCCGCCATCGCCGCGGGATGGCCGCTGTGAGCACGGGGCGGGAGAAGAGGCGCCCGGAGGACCTCAGGAGCCACCAGTGGTACGGCACCGACGGGCTGCGCTCCTTCAGCCACCGTGCCAGGACCCGCCAGCTCGGCTATCTGCCCGAGGAGCACCTCGGCAAGCCGGTCATCGCGATCCTGAACACCTGGTCCGACATCAACCCGTGCCACGTCCACCTCCGGGACCGGGCGCAGGCCGTGAAACGGGGCGTGTGGCAGGCCGGGGGCTTCCCGCTGGAGTTCCCGGTGTCCACCCTCAGCGAGACCTTCCAGAAGCCGACCCCGATGCTCTACCGCAACCTGCTCGCCCTGGAGACGGAGGAGCTGCTGCGCTCCTACCCCGTGGACGGCGCGGTGCTGATGGGCGGCTGCGACAAGTCCACCCCCGCTCTGCTGATGGGCGCGGCCTCCGTCGACCTGCCGGCCGTCTTCGTGCCCGCCGGGCCGATGCTGCCCGGTCACTGGCGCGACGAGGTCCTCGGCTCCGGCACCGACATGTGGAAGTACTGGGACGACAGGCGCGCCGGACTCATCGGCGACTGCGAGATGACCGAACTGGAGAGCGGCCTCGCGCGGTCCCCCGGCCACTGCATGACCATGGGGACGGCGTCCACGCTCACCGCCGCCGCCGAGGCGCTCGGGGTGACGGTCCCCGGCGCGTCCAGCATCCCGGCCGTCGACTCCGGCCATGACCGGATGGCGGCCGCCGCGGGCCTGCGGATCGTCGACCTCGTGCACCGGGACCGGAAGCTGTCCGACATCCTCACCGAGGAGGCCTTCGCGGACGCCGTGACGACCGTCCTCGGACTCGGCGGCTCCACCAACGCCGTCATCCACCTGATCGCCATGGCCGGACGCGCGGGCGTCACCCTCACCCTCGACGACTTCGACCGGATCGCGCGGACCGTGCCGGTGCTCGCCAACGTACGGCCCGGCGGGCGGACCTACCTGATGGAGGACTTCCACTTCGCAGGCGGTCTGCCCGGGTTCCTGTCACGGATCACGGACCTGCTGCACCTGGACCGGCCGACGGTGTCGCACGACACCCTGCGCGAGCAGCTGGCCACCGCCCGGGTGCACAACGACGACGTCATCCGCCCCCGGGACCACCCCGTCGCCGCCGAGGGAGGTGTCGCCGTCCTGCGCGGCAACCTCTGCCCCGACGGCGCGGTCATCAAGCACATCGCCGCCGAGCCGCGGCTGCTCAGGCACACCGGGCCCGCGGTCGTCTTCGACGACTACCGGACGATGCAGCGGACCATCGACGACCCGTCCCTCGGCATCACGGCGGACAGCGTGCTGGTGCTGCGCGGCTCCGGGCCCAAGGGCGGTCCCGGCATGCCCGAGTACGGCATGCTGCCCATCCCCGGCCACCTGCTGAAGCAGGGCGTACGGGACATGGTCCGGATCTCCGACGCCCGGATGAGCGGCACGAGTTACGGCGCCTGTGTGCTGCACGTGGCACCCGAGTCGCACGTCGGAGGCCCGCTCGCCCTGGTGCGGACCGGTGACACGATCACCCTGGACGTCGAGGCGCGGTCGCTCCGGCTCGACGTGGACGACGTGGAGCTGGAGCGGCGCAGGGCGCTGTGGACGGCGCCGCCCGAGCGGTACGAGCGCGGCTACGGGGCGCTCTACAACGAGCAGATCACCCAGGCCGACACCGGCTGCGACTTCGCGTTCCTGGCCCGGCCGGGCAAAGTGCCGGATCCCTACGCCGGGTGAGGGCGGTCCGCGAGGACCGCGCTCCCTGGCCGACGACCCGAACGACACCTCCGAAGCGCGTTCACCCATGCGCGTCTAGCAAGCGCTTCCTGTCTCACCGGCACAGACACCGACGGCAAGCGTTCCACGGCACCCGCAAGAACGGAGAACAGTCATGGCCCAAGCCGCAGCCGTGGCGAAACAGCCCGCGCCGCTCCGGCGGCGCCGCCGCTCGGCGACGCCCCGCAGGCTCCCGTATCTGCTGATCGCCCCCGCGGGGCTGCTGATGCTGGGCTTCATCGCCTACCCGGTCATCAGCGTCTTCTACTACAGCCTGCAGAACTACAACCCCACCAAGCCGTGGCGCAACGGGTTCGCGGGCTTCGAGAACTTCGTGCACGCCTTCACCGCCGACCCCCAGTTCTGGGACACGCTGACCTTCAGCGCCCAGTGGGTCGTCGTCGAGGTCGGTCTGCAACTGCTCTTCGGTCTGGCGCTGGCGCTGATCGTCAACCAGACCTTCGTGGGCCGCGCGGCCGGCCGGGCGCTGGTCTTCTCGCCCTGGGCCGTCTCCGGGGTGCTGACCTCCGCGATCTGGGTACTGCTCTACAACTCCCAGACCGGCATCACCCGTTACCTCGCGGACGCCGGCATCGGCCAGTACGGCACCAGTTGGCTGTCGGACACCGCCACCGTCTTCCCCGCGGCCGTCGTCGCCGACCTGTGGCGAGGAGTGCCCTTCTTCGCGATCCTCATCCTCGCCGACCTCCAGTCCGTCTCCAAGGACCTGTACGAGGCCGCCGAGGTGGACGGCGCGAGCCGCTTCCGGCAGTTCCTGCACATCACCCTGCCGCACCTGAAGGACGCCATCGTCCTGTCCACGCTGCTGCGCGCGGTCTGGGAGTTCAACAACGTCGACCTGCTCTACACCCTGACCGGCGGCGGACCCGCGGGCGAGACGACCACCCTTCCGCTCTACATCGCCAACACCAGTGTCGACGCGCACAACTTCGGCTACGCGTCCGCCCTCACCACGGTCGCGTTCGTGATTCTGCTGTTCTGCTCGATCGTCTATCTGCGGCTGAGCAAGTTCGGAGGCGGGGACAAGTGATCACCGAGGACGTCACCGTCAGGGCCCCCGCGGCACCGGCCCCGGCGGCAGAGGAGCCCCGGCAGCGTCCGGGCGCGAAGCGCCGCGCCTGGGACGAGGTCCCGCGCCGGTACATCTACTTCCCGCTGGGCCTCTATCTCCTCTTCACCCTGATCCCCTTCTACTGGATCCTGCTCTTCGCGCTCCGCCCGGCCGGGTCCACCTCGCTGGTGCCGTGGCCCATGACCTTCGAGCACTTCGACAAGGTGTGGACCGAGCGCAGTTTCGGGACCTACTTCCAGAACAGCGTGCTCATCGCCGTCGCCACGCTCGTCATGACGACCGTGGTCGCCCTGGCCGGCGGATACGCCCTGGCCCGCTTCGAATTCAGGATCAAACGCGGCTTCATGCTGGCGCTGCTGTGCTCCCAGTTCGTCCCGGGCGCACTGCTGCTGGTACCGCTGTTCCAGATCTTCGCCAAGCTCCAGATGATCAACTCGCTGGGCAGCGTCGTCATCGCCGAGACGGTGTTCCAACTGCCGCTGTCGATGATCCTCATCAGCGGGTTCATCAGGAACGTGCCGTACTCCCTGGAAGAGGCAGCCTGGGTCGACGGCTGCGGCCGCCTCACCTCCTTCCGGATCGTCGTACTCCCGCTGCTGCGGCCGGGGTTGATCGCGGTCGGTTCCTTCGCCTTCGTGCACGCCTGGAACCACTTCCTGTTCGCCCTGATGTTCCTCAGCGACCAGGGCAAGCAGACGATCCCGGTCGGCCTCAACACCCTGATGAGCGCCGACAGCGTCGACCTCGGCGCGCTCGCCGCGGGCGGCATCATCGCCGCCGTCCCCGTCGTCATCGTGTTCGCCTTCATCCAGAAGTGGCTCATCACCGGCTTCAGCGCGGGGGCGGTGAAGGGATGAGCGGGATGAACACGCCGGGCGGGGAACTCCCGCTGCCGGTCGTCCTCGCGGGGGCGCGCGGCCACGGCCGCTGGCACCTGCGCAACATCCGCCGGCTCCAGGACAAGGGGCTCGTACGGCTGGCCGGCATCTGCGAGCCGAACCCCCTCACGACGGCCGAACTCGCGGAGGTGTCCGAGGACTTCGGGTCCTGCCAGGACTTCGGGGGCCGGCCTCCCGAGCAGTCCGCCGACTTCGGGGCCCTGCTCGACTCCACCGGCGCCGCGATCGCGGTGATCTGCACGCCCATCCCGACCCACACCGACCTGGCGCTCGTCGCCGCCGCCAGGGGCGTGCACCTCCTGCTGGAGAAGCCCCCCGCGCCCTCGTACACCGAGTTCCGCCGGATGGCCGACGGCGTCGCGGCGGCCGGGGTCGCCTGCCAGATCGGCTTCCAGTCACTCGGCTCGCACGCCCTGCCGGCGATCCGGGAGATGATCGCGTCGGGCGTGCTCGGCACGGTCACCGGGATCGGCGCGGCGGGTGCCTGGGCGCGCGACGAGGCCTACTACCGCAGGGCGGCATGGGCGGGAAAGCGCCGCCTGAACGGCGTGGACGTGATCGACGGGGCCCTCACCAACCCCCTCGCGCACGCCGTCGTCACCGCCCTCGCGCTGCACGGGGCCACCCGCGCCGAGGATGTCGGCACGATCGAGACCGAGCTGCTGCGGGCCAACGACATCGAGTCCGACGACACCTCCTGCGTACGGGTCACCACCCCCCGGGGCAGGGTCGTCGTCGCCGTCACGCTCTGCGCCGAGCGGCCGGGCGAGCCGTATGTCCTGGTGCACGGCAGCGGCGGCCGGATCACCTTCTGGTACAAGCTCGACCGCGTCCTCGTACAGCGGTCCGGGCACGGCCCCGAGGAGATCGAGTTCGGCCGCACGGACCTGCTGGAGAACCTGGTCGCCCATCTGACCGACGGCGACGAGCTGCTGGTCGCACCGGAGTCGACGGGCGCCTTCATGAAGGTCGTCGAGGCGGTCCGGCGGGCCCCTGACCCGGTCGCGCTGCCCGCGGACGCCTGGGAGACGGTCCCCGCGGAGAACCGCCGGAGCGTGCGCGGCATCGACGGACTCGTCGCGGCGGCGGCCGACACCCTCGCCCTCTACTCCGAGCTGGGCGCCTCCTGGGCGCCCCCGAACGAGGTGAGCACCGGATGAACACCGCGCCCCACCACGAGTCGCCCGTCCTGCGCGTCGCGGGCCGCCCGGTCGGCAGGTACCACACCCGCCCCGAGCTGGCCCCCCGGCTGTCCCCGCGTCCGTACCTCCATCCGGTCACCACCCTGGCCGGCACGACGGTCACCGAGTCGAGCCCCGCCGACCACCTCCATCACCTCGGCGTCGGTGTCGCCGTTCCCGACGTCGAGGGGCACAACTTCTGGGGCGGGCGCACCTACGTACGCGAACAGGGGCCCACCGAGCTCGCCAACCACGGTGCCCAGCGGCACGCCGGCTTCCAGCCGAGCGGCCCGGACGGCTTCGTGGAGGAGCTGCGCTGGGTGGCCGCGGGCGGCGAACTGCTGCGTGAGCGCCGGACCGTCGCCGCGACCCGGCTCACCGACTCCGCCTGGGCGCTGGACTTCGCCTTCTCGCTCACGAACACGACCCCGAACCCTCTCTCCATCGGCAGCCCGGCCACCAACGGACGGCCCGGCGCGGCCTACGGCGGCTTCTTCTGGCGGGCCCGCAAGGAGTCCGGGGTGCCACGTGTCTTCACCGCCGACACCGAGGGCGTGGAGGCGGTGCACGGCGCCCGCGCCGACTGGCTGGCACTCGCGGGCGCCCGCTGGACCCTGGTCTTCGCCGGGGCCACCGAACGGACCCGCCGCGATCCGTGGTTCGTGCGCACGGCCGCGTACCCGGGTGTCGGTTCCAGCCTCGCGCACACCGAGCGGCTGCCCGTCGGGGCGGGGGACACCGTCGCACGGCGGGTCGTGACCGTCGTCGCGGACGGCACCCTCGACCGGGGCGAGGCCGCCGCGCTCGTCCGCAGGGCGGTGAGTCCCTGATGGCCCTTCCCTCCTCCGACCTGGGCGACGGCACCTACCGCAACCCCGTTCTCGACGCCGACTGGTCCGACCCCGATCCGCTCCGCGTCGGGGACGACTTCTACCTCACCGCCTCCAGCTTCGGCCGGGTGCCGGGCCTGCCGCTGCTGCACTCGCGCGACCTGGTCAACTGGACGCTCGTCGGCCACGCCCTGCAACGCCTCGAACCGGCGCGGGAGTTCGGCGTGCCCCGGCACGAACGGGGGGTGTGGGCGCCGTCCCTGCGCCATCACGACGAACGCTTCTGGATCTTCTGGGGCGACCCCGACCACGGCATATTCCAGGTCAACGCCCCCGAGATCCGCGGCCCTTGGACCAGGCCGCGGCTGATCAAGGAGGGCAAGGGGCTGATCGACGCCTGCCCGCTGTGGGACGAGGAGACCGGCGAGGCCTATCTGGTGCACGCCTGGGCCGGATCCCGTTCGGGCGTGAAGAACCGGCTCACCGGGCACCGGATGCGTCCCGACGGCACCGGACTGCTCGACGAGGGCGAGGTGATCATCGACGCGGACCGGATCCCCGGCTGGTTCACCCTCGAGGGGCCCAAGGCCTACCGGCACGACGGCTGGTTCTGGATCTTCGCGCCCGCCGGGGGAGTGGAGACCGGCTGGCAGGGCGCCTTCCGCTCGCGCGGCTTCTTCGGCCCGTACGAGGAGCGGGTGGTGCTGGAGCAGGGGGAGACCGGGGTCAACGGCCCGCACCAGGGCGGCTGGGTGCGCACGGCGGCCGGCGAGGACTGGTTCGTGCACTTCCAGCACCGCGGCCCGTACGGGAGGGTCGTGCACCTCCAGCCGATGCGCTGGGACGGACCGGACGGCTGGCCGGTGCTCGGCGACGAGGGCGCCCCCGTCGCCGTGCACCGGAAGCCCGATCTGCCGCGGCAGCCGCCCTCGGCACCCGCCACCGACGACGACTTCCCGGGCGGCCGGTTCGGGCGGCAGTGGCAGTGGACCGCCAACCCGCAGACGGGGTGGAGCACCCAGCACTCCTCCGACGGGCTGCGGCTGACCTGTGTACGGACGGCGGACGCGGACGATCTGCGCAAGGTGCCGCACGTCCTGACCCAGCGCCTGCCCGGGATCGCCGCCACCGTCGAGGTGGAGCTGCGGCTCGACAGCGAGGAACCCGGCGCGCGGGCGGGACTCGCCGTGCTCGGGGACGCTTTCGGCTGGATCGGGCTCCAGCGTCACCCCGACGGGTCGGTGCGGCTCGTGCACCGGTTCGCCGAGTGCGCCGTGACCGGGGGGCCGGTCCGGTCCGCCGGGCAGTGGGGGAGGGAGCGCGACGCCGCCGCCTCCCGGGAGGCCCCCGAGGGCCGGGCCCGGCTGTGGATCGAGACCGGCGCGGGGGCGCGCTGCCGTTTCTCGTACGACGTCGGCGGCGGCCGGGTGTCCTCCGGCCAGGTCTTCGCCGCCACCCCCTGGCGCTGGGTCGGCGCCCTCCTCGGGCTCTTCGCGCTCGCCCCCGTAGGCGCGGGACACGCCGGAGCGGCCTCGTTCACGCAGTTCCGCATCACCGCGACCCCCTGAGGGTCGTCCACCGCCACCCGTGAGCCTGTGGGGAGCCGCAGTGCCGTATCTCCCGAGCAAGCGCTTTCCGTTACCGCGTACCGGACGTCCGGAGCCGGTGCCGCCCGCACCGGCGGACCGTGACCGACCAGACCCCGCAACCCTGATCGAACCAGAGGAAGAGAGCCGACCTATGAAGATCAGCATCCCCAGAACGAGGCGTGCCGCGCTGGCCGTCGCCCTGGGTTCCGTGCTCGCGCTCACCGCCACCGCCTGCGGCGACAACGGCAGCGGGGCGGCGGGGGACAAGGGCGACGAGGGCTCGGGCAAGGGCGAGATCACCTTCTGGGACAACAACGGCGGTGTCCGCACCGACATCTGGAAGCAGATCATCGCGGACTTCGAGAAGAAGTACCCGGGCATCAAGGTCAACTACGTGGGCATCCCCGCGGCGAGCGCCCAGTCGAAGTACGACACCGCCATCCAGGGCGGCGGTCTGCCCGACGTCGGCGGTGTGGGCACCGCGATGCTCGCCGAGGTCGCCGTCCAGGGCGCGCTGGACCCCCTGGACAGCCGCCTGGAGAAGAGCCCGCTGAAGGGCAGGCTGAGCCAGAACCTGCTCGACGTCAGCCGGGCCGCCGGCGGCGGGGGCAGGCTCTACCAGGTGCCGACCTCCGCGAACAACGGCACGCTGTGGTACCGCACGGACCTCTTCAAGTCGGCCGGCCTGGAAGCGCCGACCACCTGGGCGAAGTTCTACGCGGCCGCCGGCAAGCTCACCGACAAGGGCCGCAACCGGTTCGGCTTCACCATCCGAGGCGGCGAGGGGGCCATCGCGCCGGCCCTGGACGCGGTGTACGGCCAGACGGGCCTCACCTCGTTCTGGAACGGCGACAGGACCACCGTCAACGACCCGAAGAACGTGGCGGCCCTGGAGAAGTACATCGCCCTGTACAAGAAGGACACCCCCTCCGCCGACGTCAACAACGACTTCGCCAAGATGGTTGCCCAGTGGGACAGCGGCAGCATCGGCATGCTGAGTCACAACCTCGGCTCCTACCAGGACCATCTGAAGGCGCTGGGCGCGGGGAAGTTCAGGGGCATCCCCAACCCCACGCAGGACGACGGCACGCGGGTGCAGGTGTCCAACCCGGTCGACGGGCTGAGTCTGTTCAAGTCCGGCAAGAACAAGTCGGCGGCCTGGAAGTTCATCGAGTTCGCGGTCTCGGCCGCGGAGAACTCCAAGTTCAACGAGTCCGCGGGCCAGGTCCCGGCGAACACCGACGCCGCGAAGGACGCCTGGATCCAGCAGGCCGAGCCGACCAAGCTGGCCGCGGAGGCGCTCAACGGCGCCGACACCAAGATCGTGCAGCTGCCGTACTACCTGCCCGACTGGAACACCATCTCCAAGGCCGACAACGAGCCCAACTTCCAGAAGCTGCTGCTCGGGAAGATGAGCGCGAAGGACTTCCTGGACACGCTGGCCGACCAGCTCGACAAGGCGCAGGCGGACTGGAAGGCGCATCACTAGGACGTGTCCGGTTCGCCCGGCGGCCCGGCGGCGCCCCTCGCGGCGCCGGCCGGTCCGCGCGGTTCCGCCGCGCCGACCGCCCGTCCGCCCCTCCGGCCACCCCACTCCCACCGGAAAGAGAGAGTCGCACCGTGAACATCGTCAAATGTCATGCTCGCGTCATAGGTTCGCTGATCGGATGCACCGCCCTGGTCCTGGCTGCCACCGTCACCACCGCCCAGGCCCGGACGCGGCCCCGCGATCCCGCCCGCCAGACCCTCCCCGCCGGTGACGGCTGGGGCTCCGCCACCACCGGCACCACGGGAGGGGCGGCCGCCGACGCCGCGCACGTCCACACCGTCACCACCTGGCCGGAGTTCAAGGCCGCGCTGGCGAGCCGTTCCGCCGGGCCGAGGATCATCAGGGTGGTGGGCACGATCGACGCGGGCGCTGACGGCTGCGACTCCTTCACCGCGCCGGGCTACGACTTCGACGCCTATCTGCAGAAGTACGCGCCGGAGAAATGGGGGTACGGCACCAACCTGGACGCCGAGCCCGACGACAGCCCCGAAGGCCTGCGCCGCGCCTCCGCCGCCCGCCAGGACACCGCCATCAAGGCGGAGATCCCCGCCGACACCACGCTGGTCGGCGTCGGCAGGAACGCGGGCTTCAAGGGTGCCAGCCTCCAGATCAAGGCCGTGGACAACGTCATCGTCCGCAACCTCGCCTTCGAGAGCCCGCTGGACTGTTTCCCGCAGTGGGACCCGACCGACACCGCGGTCGGCAACTGGAACTCCGAGTACGACAGCGCGGTGATCTACGGGTCCACGCACGTCTGGCTGGACCACAACACCTTCACCGACGGGGACCACCCCGACAGCTCGCTGCCCACGTACTTCGGCCGGATCTACGAGCAGCACGACGGCGAGCTGGACATCGTCAGGGGCGCGGACTACGTGACCGCGTCCTGGAACGTGTTCACCGACCACGACAAGACGATCCTGGTCGGCAACAGCGACAGCGCCTCCACGGCCGCGGTCGACCGGGGACACCTCAAAGTGACCTTCCACCACAACCTGTTCTCGAACCTGGTCGAGCGCGCGCCGCGCGTCCGCTTCGGGCAGGTGGACTCGTACAACAACCACTTCGTCGCGGGCGACGGCTTCTCCTACAGCTACGGCATCGGCATGGAGTCCCAACTCGTCGCCGAGCACAACGCGTTCACCCTCCCCAGCGGGATCAGCGCGGCGACCGTTCTGAAGAAGTGGAAGGAGGCACCGCTCACCGCCACGGACAACTACGTCAACGGGGTGGCCACGGACCTGATCGCCGTGCACAACGCGGAGATCCCGGCCGAGACGCTGCGGTCCGGCGCCGGCTGGACACCGTCCCTGCGGACCCATGTCGATCCGCCGAGGGCGGTACCGGGGATCGTGGACCACCGCGCGGGCGCCGGCAGGTTCTGCTGATCATGACCGAAGTCCAGTTCGGCAGAAGGGCGTTCGTCGCCGCGGGCATCGGAGCCGTGCTGGCTCCGGCGCTCGCGGCACCCGCCCGCGCGGTGGCCCGGTCACCGTTCGGACGCTACGGTTCGCCCTCCGCGCGCCTCACCGCGCGCACTCTGTACGTGCACCCCGGCGGGCGCGGCGACCACACGACCGTGCAGGCCGCCGTGGACGCGGCGGGCGGGAGCGGATACACGCTGGTCCTGGCCCCGGGCACCTACCGCGAGACCGTGGCCGTCGGCGCCGTGCCGGTTCCTGGGCCACCAGGACACGCTGTACGCCGACTCCATGGCGCTCGGCACCTTCGCCCGGCAGTACTACCGCGGCTGTTACGTCGAGGGTGACGTGGACTTCGTCTTCGGCCGGGCGACCGCCGTCTTCGAGTGCTGTCACTTCCGCGCCCTGAGCCGTACGGACCTGGGCGGGGCCCCGTACGGCTTCGTCCTCGCCCCCTCCACCGCCGTCGCCAACCCACGCGGCTATCTGGTCACCGGGGGTCGTGTCACGAGCGGGGCCCCCGACGCCTTCTACAAGCTGGCCCGCCCCTGGGTGCCCGGCTCGGACACCACCGCCCGGCCGATGCTGACCGTCCGTGACACTCGCCTCGGCGCCGGTGTCGACGCGGTCGCGCCCTACACCAACATGTCCGACACCTATCCCTGGCAGGCCCAACGGTTCGCCGAGTACCGCAACACGGGACCGGGAGCTGCCGTCAGCGTGCCGGGGAACCGGCCGCAACTCACGGACACGGAGGCCGGGTCGCACACCCGTGCCGTGTATCTCGGCGACTGGTGCCCCTGAATCTCCTGGCGGCGAACCGGCTCGTGCGGGAGGCAGTCCTCAGGGCCGCCTCCCGCACCGGGGTGTCTCAGCCCGGGTGCCACAGGACGTACACCACGACGAGCGGGGCGAGGCCCGCGAACGCCATGAGCGTGCCCGGGAAGCGGAGATGGCCGGGCGTCGCGGACACGGTGGACGGCCCGCCCGATCCCATGGCGAAGGTGACGCTCTCAGTCGACTGCGGATCCATTCGGAGGTACGTGGGAGTGGATCGCTTCCAGGGCGGCGCCGTGGTCGGACACGGCCGGATCTTCCGGAGGGAGGGCGGGGGACAGAGCGTTGGCGGCCCTCATGACCGCGGCAGCGAGTTCGGGAGCGGTCGTGCGCGCGACGAGACCGTCCTTCGACGCGACCGACAGACCCCCTTGCCGTGTCGGAAGACGAGGCTGAAGGAGGTGTCGACTCCGGTGAAGGCGAGCGCCCGGACGTTGCCCCGCAGCAAGCCGCCAAGACCGTCCAGGAGCTGGATCACCGAGAGGTGGACCCTCATGCCCTGGTCCGGGCGTGTGACCCGCCGAGTCGGCCGTGCCGAGATCCCCGGCGAACGACATGTCCCCCAGGTCGAAGCCGCTGGGGCCGCTCTGGCCGGGACGTACGGTGAACTGCGCAATGATCACGCGGTGTAGCTCTTTCGTACCGGGAAGAAGGTGATGATGCGGATTCCGTCCTCCGAGTCGACGACCGGCCGGCCGGTACCGGGCCCATCCGACTGTCCACCCTTGCCAGGCGACATCCAGGAAGCGGGGTGCGATGTCCGTCTCCATCAACTGCGTGATGCCGACGCGCCGCAACATGGCAGTCATCATTCTGCTCAGCCGCGCATGTCACTCCAGCCGCGCCAGGGCGTCGGCCACCCGCTCCCGCAACTCCTCGTCCGTCAGGTCGTCCTCGTCCCGAAGGGAGGGATCGATGCTGTAGTCCTCCAGTGCGTAGAAGACCTCGTCCAGCGCTGTGGTGAGAGCGTTCTCCACGCGCTCACCCGTGTCCATCGACCGCCGGCGCGCCTCCAGCCACTGCCGCGCGAACAGGGAGCCGTCGATCGCTCCGGTCACGAACTGTCGCATGAGCGACAACTGGTGACCGTATTGGCTGGTGGCGGGGACTTCCCGGGCGGTTTTCCACGTCCTGGTGAGCGGAGGGAACTTGGCGGCCAAGGCGCCGATGTCCGAAGCCCCTCCTCCGGACCGCACCTTGCGCGCATACCGCTGGAACTCCGTCTTGGCCTGGTCCCCGCCTTCGGGGACGGCACCCCGCAGGAACTCCTCCGTCCCTGCCACCAGCGCGTATCCGGGCCGGAGTAGCAGCGCCCCCCGCAGATCGTCGGTGACCAGCAGCAGCCCGGAACGGTCGAGCTGGCCGGTCACGAGAGCGAGTAGCGCCTCCGTGCTGAGGGGTGCCTCGGTAGCGGTCGTGTCGCCGAGCGCGGGGTCGAGCGGGACCACGAGGACCCCCCGCGCGCCTGACTCCCGGGCGCCGGCCACCATGCGCAGGGCGGTGCTGCCACTGAGGCCTGCGTGGGAGGGGACGGGGACCGTGTACTGCGCGCCGACCGCGCCCGACCAGTCGTCTCTGAAGTCCCCGGATGGAGTCAGGACAGCGCCGGCCACCTCTTGATTCTTCTTCCTCACCTTCGCGCCCTTACGTCAGGAAGCCCTTGTCGATGATGCTCTGGAACTGTTTGTCGCCCAGTCTCCAGGCGGACCAGAACTTACCGTCGCTGTGCAGCATGACCATCTTCTTCGTCGCGGGATCGATGAATCCGACAGCCGGTCCCTGACCTCGGTAGTCGAACCGGTACATCTTGGTGTCGGGGGCGAGCATCTGGCTTCTCATGTTCTGCTGGAACTGGGCCATCGTCTGCTTGTTCCGGTTTCCGGCGACACCGAAGTCACCCGCGTGGCTGTCGTACTTCTTGCTCATGACCTTCTGGCTGCTGAAGTCGGCCCTCTGCTCCCACTGCGCCTTGGCGCAAGGGGCGAGCCCGATGGGGTCCGTCCACGCGAGCGGGTTGACAACATAGGTGTCGGGATTGGGCGCCGGTTCCAGGCCGAGTGGATCGGAGGTCAGGTAGCGGGCCGTTTCCGGCGCGTAGTAGCGCAAGTAGTTGTAGTGCAGACCCGTCTCGGTGTCCGCGTACTGGCCCGGGAAGCGCAGTGGGCATTCCACGGTGGGCGTGTCGTTTGCCGGAGACGGGGTGCCCCACAGTGTCGTGCGGTGCTGCCACGCCAAGTTCCCTCTCGGGTCTACCAGTTCGGTGGGAGTGCCCACGGCGTCGGTGATGATCGCGTGGAAGCGGGTGGTGGGGTCGGGTGCCGTGGTCTCGGCCAGCTCAGTGAGGAACAGACTTGCCCGGCGCGCGAGTGACTGCTCTGTGGTCCGTCTGCGTGAGCGGAAGGTGCGTGCCGGGGGCGTAGTCCCAAGTGGTGACCGTGCCGTCGGGCCCGCACTGTTCGGCCAGGCGGGTGTCGTCCCAGACGAAGTCCGTGCGGGTGGCCGCTGAACCATCCTCGGCCAAGAGACTTTTGGACATACGCCGGCCGAGGGGATCGTATGTGTATCGCCAGTGGTCGCCATCCGGTGTGACCGCCTCCGTCAGCCGGTCCTCCGCGTTCCAGGCGTACGTCCATGTGTGCTGCTTGCCATTGAGGAGCTTGCGGGCCCTGCGGATGAGGCGGCCCGCCGCGTCGTACTCGTACGTGGTGCGGCCGACGCGGTGGATGAGGTTGCCGTCGAACTCGCGCTCGCCCGGGTCGTCATGGCCGGGGGCGGCGGCGTGGGTGAGGTTGCCGGCTGTGTCATAGGCGTAGCCCTCGCTCCAGCCGTGGGCGCGTACCCCTGTGACCCGGCCCTGATCATCCAGGTCGAAGCGACGGGTGCCTGAGGTGAGGTCGCGGATTTCGGTGATATAGCCGTCGGCGCGATGGGTATAGGCGCGGTGCTGCAGGAGGCGGTCCTCCTGCAGCACCGAAGTCATTGCCGTGAGGGACTGGACGGTGAGGCGGTCAGCCGCGTCCCAGCACTGGGTGAGTGTGACCCTGTCGCCCACACGGCGTCGCGTCTCACGGCCGGTCACATCGTGATCGAACGCCAACACACCTGCTTCGGAGCGGAGTTCAATGGCACGGCCCGCCGGGTCGTAGGTCCACTGCGACGTCAGCCCGGACGGGACGACACGTCGGATGCACCGGCCGAGCGCGTCGTACGCGTAGGTGGTCGTTCGGCCGTTGACACTCTCGGCGAGGGTGTGCCCCAACGCATTACGCTGCAGGGAGAGTTCGGCGTCCGCGCTGGCCGCGAGCGTCAGTCGGCCATCCGTGTCGTACGTGTCAGCAGGATCTTCTTGGCCTCGCCCTCAACGCTCACCGGCACCGTCGCTCTGCTGGTCCTTGTCCGCGACCTTCACCTCGGTGGACATCCCGGCTATCGACTGGTCGTTGTCCACGTGTCCGTCGGCCAGGTCGTCCATGGCCTCGTGGATGCTCACCAGGCCGAGCACGAGCGTGCCCGCGGCGCTCTCGATCTTCTTCTGAAGGGGTGAGTAGGCGTCACCGAACTCCTTGCCCTGCTTGTCGTCGCCCCAGGGCCTGCCCAGGCCGTCCAGGGTGGTGACGAGGGTGGTGAGCGCTTTGCTGAGGTTCTTGGCCCCTTCCTGGAAGTCGGGCGCCGCTCGCTTCAGATCGGCGGTGTGGATGTGCAGGACCATGCCGTCGCCGTTGCCCTCACCCATGCGGCTCTCCCCGTTCGCGTATGGGTTCCGCCCCTAGGAGAACCGCTTCAAGGGACGGTCAAGGGCATGTCACTCGCAGGCAATGTGTCGACGGAAGTGCCGTCTATGGGTGGGATATCGATCGGATAAAGGCTCTCGCGTGTCGTGGGTGATGCGCGTAGACAGTCTCTGACCTGGTGTGCGAGAGCCGGTCATTCCACTCACCCAGATTCGGAGAACACATGCGGAAGTCCCTCAGAGCGGCGGCCGTCGGTGCCGCCTGCGCCGTCGCCGGTGCCGCCCTCTACGGCACCGGTGTCGCCACCGCCGGGCAGTCGACGGCGAACTCGACCCACGAGCCCTACAACATCGGGGTGTTGGTCAAGGGCATCGACACCTACTACGGCACCACGCTCGACGGCAACGGCGTCTACCAGGCCTCCGGCACCAGCCAGTACGCCAAGGACCTGGCGCGCCTGGAGTCGGACGCCAGGCGCCACATCGACAAGGCGGCGCACAAGGCGAGGCACCGGGGTGAGAAGCCGGCGGTCGTCTTCGACATCGACGACACGCTGCTGCTCTCCCTGGACTACGAGAAGAAGACCAACTACACGTACAACTCCGCCACTTGGGCGTCGTACGTGGCCCAGGCCGACCGTCCGGCCGTCTTCGGCACCCCCGCGCTCGTCGCGTACGCCAAGTCCAAGGGCGTCGAGGTCTTCTACAACTCGGGCCTGAAGGAGTCGCAGCGCGTCGACGCGGTCACGAACCTCAAGAAGGTCGGCGCCGACGTCAACCTCGACGCCGCCCACATGTTCCTCAAGGACGCCGCCAACCCGCCCGCGTACCTGAGCTCCTGCGCCACGGCCGCCGCCTGGAACTGCACCACCGTGCAGTACAAGGCCGGCACCCGTCAGCACATCGAGTCCCTCGGGTACGACATCGTCGCCAACTTCGGAGACCAGTACTCGGACCTCGACGGCGGCTACGCGGACAAGACCTACAAGCTGCCGAACCCGACGTACTTCGTCAGCTGACGCACGCTCACCGTCCTCGTGGGGCAAGGCGAACGCCCCCGCCGGTCGTCACCGGCGGGGGCGCTCCTCTGACTGGCTCCGAGGGGGGCTCAGGCCAGCAGATCCATGGGGTCGAACAGTGCACGGGTTCGGCGGTGCCGAGCCCGTGGAGCCGTCGACCGTGTGCCTGCTCCACGCACCGGGGAGGACGAGGAAAACGAGCGGATGGTTGTTCCGCGGCACGAATCCGTGCTGCCGAGCCACCGCCGGCCGCCTGCCACGGGGCTGTGCCGGCCCGTGGCGCCCCGCGGCGGAAGGCGTGGCCGCGGGGGTGTCCGGCCGGGGCCTCGAACGGCATATGGCGGGCCGAACCGGATTCCGTAACACAGGGAAAACCTGAACGCGGTTGAACGTGGGAACAATCCAGCCAGCATCCGCACACCCGCCACGCAGGTCACGAGGAGTATCGCCATGTCCGAATCGCAGAAGGCGCCAGAGCGGCCAAGCTCGGTGCCACCAGCGGCGAACAGCGTCGACCGGTTTTTCAAGATCTCCGAACGGGGTTCCACGTTCGGACGGGAGATACGCGGCGGTTTCGCCACGTTCTTCACGATGGCCTACATCCTTGTCCTGAATCCGATCATTCTCGGCAGCGCCAAGGACAAGTTCGGCCACCACCTCGACAGCGGCCAACTCGTCACGGCCACTGCCCTGGTGGCCGCGGTGATGACCGTCATCATGGGTGTGGGCGGCAACCTGCCGCTCGCGATCGCGGCGGGCCTCGGTCTGAACGCCGTCGTCGTCTTCCAGATCGCCCCACTGATGAGCTGGCCCGACGCCATGGGCCTGGTGGTCATCGAAGGCGTGATCATCTGCGTACTGGTCCTCACCGGGCTGCGCGAAGCGGTCATGAACGCCATCCCGCAACAGCTGAAGCACGCCATAGGCGTCGGCATCGGGCTGTTCATCGCCTTCATCGGCTTCGTGGACGCCGGCTTCGTCAGCCGCATCCCGGACGTCGCGAACACCACCGTGCCGGTGCAGCTGGGCGCGACGGGCTCGCTGACCGGCTGGCCCGTCCTGGTCTTCTGCCTCGGTGTGCTGCTCACCATCGGACTGATGGCGCGCAAGGTGAAGGGCGCCATCCTGATCAGCATCGTGACGATGACGGTGCTCGCCGTGATCATCAACTCGGCCGCCGACATCAAGAGCTGGGGCCTGACCACGCCGAAGATCCCCTCCGACGTAGTGGAGGCCCCGGACTTCGGCCTCGTCGGTCACTTCAGCCTGTTCGGCGGCTTCGGCGAGACCGGCGCCCTGACGGTCGTCCTGCTGATCTTCACCCTCATCCTGTCGGACTTCTTCGACGCCATGGGCACGATCGTCGGCGTCAGCGCCGAGGCCGGGCTGCTCGACGAGGAGGGCAAGGTGCCCGGCATCGGCCGGGTGCTGTTCATCGACGGTGCCGCGGCGGTCGCGGGCGGCGCGGCCTCCGCCTCGTCCAACACCGCGTACATCGAGTCCGCGGCAGGGGTCGGCGAGGGCTCGCGGACCGGCTTCTCGAACCTGGTCACGGGCGGCATGTTCGCCCTCGCCCTGTTCCTGACCCCGCTGCTCACCATCGTCCCGCTCCAGGCGGCGGCCCCCGCCCTCGTCGCGGTCGGCTTCCTGATGATGACCCAGGTCAAGCACATCGCATGGGACGACTACGAGATCGCGATTCCCGCGTTCCTCACCATCGCCGCGATGCCCTTCTCCTACTCGATCACCAACGGCATCGGTGCGGGTTTCGTCGCCTACGTCGTGATCAAGGCGGTGCTCGGCAAGCTCCGTGAGGTCCACTGGCTGCTGTGGGCCGTGTCGGCGCTGTTCCTCGTGTACTTCGCGATCGATCCGGTGAGGCAGTTGTTCGGCGTCAAGTGACGGCAGGCGAGAAGGGCCGCCCCGGGGACACGGGGCGGCCCCGCGTCGTGCGAGGGGTCTCAGTCCTTCAGGGCCGCCTGCATCATCGCCCTGGCCACCGGGGCCGCCAGGCCGTTGCCGCTGACCTCGGAGCGGGCCGCGTCGGACTGCTCGACCATGACCGCGACGGCGACCTGCTTGCCGTTCGAGTCGGACTTCGCGTACGACGTGAACCACGCGTAGGGCGTCTTGCTGTTGTTCTCGCCGTGCTGGGCCGTTCCCGTCTTGCCGCCCACCGTCGCGCCGGGGATCCGCGCGTTCGTGCCCGTGCCGTCCTCGACGACCGTGCGCATCGCGGACTGGAGCTGTTCGGCGGTCGACGGACTGACGATCTCCTTGGTCTCCGTACCGTCGCCGTAGTTCTCCACCACATTGCCGCCGGCGTCACTGGTCTGCGCCACCATGTGCGGCGAGACCAACTTGCCCCCGTTGGCAAGAGCCGCCGACACCATGGCCATCTGGAGCGGGGTCGCGGTCACGTCGTACTGGCCGATGCCCGTCAGCGCCGTGGACGACTTGTCCATACCCGAGGGGTAGACACTCGCGTACGCCCGTACCGGCACGTCCTGCGAGGTGTCGTTGAAGCCGAACTTCTCGGCCATCGCCCTCAGCTTGTCCTGGCCGAGGTCGACGGCCATCTTCGCGAAGACGTTGTTGCAGGAGTACTGCAGCGCGACCCGGATCGGGGCGTTCGCGCAGGGCGCGGAGGCGCTCTCGTTCTTCAGGACGGTCGTCGTGTTCGGAAGCGTGTACGGGTTCGGGCTGTCCGTCTTCGTGTCCACATCCGGGTACAGCCCGTCCTCCAGCGCGGCCGCGGCGACGACCAGCTTGAACGTCGACCCCGGGGGCAGCGGCTGGCGCAGCGCCCGGTTGGTCATGGGCTTGTCCGCGTCCTTCGTCAGCCTCTTCCAGGCGGCCGAGTCGCCGGTGCTCAGCAGCGAGGGGTCGTACGACGGAGTGGAGACGGCGGCGAGGATCCTGCCGGTCGTGGGGTCGAGGGCGACGGCCCCGCCCTTCTTGCCGCCGAGCGCCCTGTACGCCGCCTTCTGCACGTCCGGGTCGATCGTCGTGACCACGTCACCCGGAGCGGAGCGCTTGCCGGTGACCGTGTCGAGGGGGTTCTTGAGCTGGTCGTCCGTGCCGTCCAGCAGGTTCCGGTAGATGCCCTCCAGCTGGGTCGCCCCGAACACCTGCGAGCTGTAGCCCGTGACGGCCGCGTACAGGCTGCCGTCGGTGTAGGTGCGCTTGTACCTGAGGTCGCTGCCCTTCGTCTGCGCGGAACCGGTGATCGCGTCGCCGGCCACGATGATGTTCCCGAGCGGGTTCGCGTACTGCTCGATCGCGTTCCGCCGGTTGTTCTTGTCGTCCGCGAGTGCACTGCCGTCGTAGAACTGCACCCAGGTCGCCCTGATCAGCAGGGAGAGCACGAGCAGCAGAGTGAAGACGGCGGCACGCCTGATCGTCTTGTTCATTCCGCCCAGAAGGACGAGCGGACGGGGGTGAATCGTTCCCTTCCGCCCGTATTTCTCATGCGCCGTTCATGAGGTCCGGGTCAGCGCGCCAGGGTGAGAACGACCTCGTCCGTCTCCTCGCCGCGGGCGTGCGCGTACCCCCGCGGCTGCGCGGTGACCTGGAACCCGCACTTCTCCAGGACCCGCCGCGACCCGGGGTTGTCGGCCGCCGCCCGCGCGTACAGCGGGCGCTCGGGCACCTCGGCCAGCAGACCCCGCAGCGCCGCCGTCGCGATGCCCCGGCCCCAGTAGGCCCGGTCGATCCAGTATGTGACCTCGCGCTCGCCGGGCTCGCCGTACACCGCGGCGCTGCCCACGACGTCGCCGTCCGCGAGGACCGTGCGTGTCAGCGTGTCGGGCGAGGCGCGGACACGCTTCCAGTGGGCGTCGAACGCGTCCCGGTCGGCCGGGTCCCTGGGGGTGAACGCGGCCATCCGCAGGGACTCGGGGTCGTTCAGCTGCCGGTAGAAGACCGGCAGGTCGCTGTCGTGGACCGGGCGGAGCGCGATCTCCATGGTTCAGAGCCTCCGGGTGGCGAGCGTCAGCCGGTCGCGGGCGTCGAACAGCGCGTCCTTCACCATCTGCTCGTGCGCGGGGGTGAGCCGGGCGACCGGCACCGAGCAGCTGATCGCGTCACGCGCCGGAGTGCGGTACGGGATCGCGACGCCGAAGCAGCGCAGCCCCAGCGTGTTCTCCTCGCGGTCCACGGCGAAGCCCTGCTCCCGCACCTGGCGCAGCTCCTCGATGAGCTTCTCCCGGTCGGTGATCGTGTGCTCGGTGAGGGCGGGGAGCGTCTCCGGGAGCATCTTGCGGACCTGCTCGTCGGTGTGGGTGGCGAGCAGCGCCTTGCCCAGCGAGGTCGAGTGTGCCGGGAGGCGGCGGCCCACCCGGGTGAAGGGGCGCAGATAGTGCTGGGACTGGCGGGTGGCCAGATAGACGACGTTCGTGCCGTCCAGGCGTGCGAGGTGGATGGTCTCGGTCGTGTCGTCCGACAGCCGGTCCAGGGTGGACCGGGCCGCGGCCACCACCTCGTCGCCGTCGATGTACGAGGTACCGACCAGCAGGGCGCGCACGCCGATGCCGTACCGTGTGCCCGTCGCGTCCGTCTCCACCCAGCCGAGCTCCACGAGGGTGCGCAGCAGCATGTACAGGCTGGACTTCGGATAACCGACGGCCTCCTGGACCGCGGCCAGGGAGTGCATTCCGGGCCGGCCCGCGAAGTACTCGAGCAATTCCACGGTCCGTACCGCGGACTTGACCTGCGCTCCGCCGCCTGTCTCGCCTGCCGACATCGCCCTTGACCCCCTCGTTCGACGGGAAATAGTCTCCGCATCATATTCACCATCAGAGACAGCGTTCAGTATATCGAACGCCGCTGGTCGGTGACACAAGAACCGCGGCATCACATCTGGAGGGACCCCCGGTGGCAGCAGCACCAGTCTGGAGTGTCGACCCCCGTACCGGGAAGCAGCGCGAGCAGGTTGCGGTGGAGGCCACAGCCCAGGAGGTCGACGAGACCGTCCGCGCCGCGCACGCCGCCCGGGGAGCCCTCGTGGACCGCGCCGCGCGCGCGGCCTTCCTGCGCAGCGCCGCGGACCTGCTCGAAGGGGCCAAGAACCACCTCGTCGAGGCCGCCGACGCGGAGACCGCGCTCGGCCCGGTCCGGCTCACCGGCGAACTCGCCCGCACCTGCTACCAGTTGCGGGCCTTCGCGGACATCGTCGACGAGGGCGCGTTCCTCGACGTCGTGATCAACCACCCCGACGACACGGCGACCCCGCCGATCCCGGACCTGCGCCGCTACAAGGTGCCGCTGGGTGTCGTCGCCGTCTACTCGGCCTCGAACTTCCCCTTCGCCTTCTCGGTCGCCGGCGGCGACACCGCGAGCGCGCTGGCGGCCGGCTGCCCGGTCGTGGTCAAGGCGCACCCCGACCACCCGGCGCTCTCCGAGCTGGTCGCGGCCGTCCTGCGCCGGGCCGCCGGCCTGCACGGCATCCCGGCGGGTGTCGTCGGCCTGGTGCACGGTTTCGAGGCGGGCGTCGAACTCGTCAGGCACCCGCTGGTCACGGCGGCCGGTTTCACCGGGTCCGTCCGTGGCGGCCGGGCGCTCTTCGACGCGGCGGCCGCGCGCCCCGTGCCGATCCCCTTCCACGGCGAACTCGGCTCCCTGAACCCCGTCGTCGTCACCGAGGCCGCGGCGGCCGAGCGCGCCGAGGCGATCGGCGCCGGACTCGCGGGCTCGATGACGCTGGGCGTCGGCCAGTTCTGTGTGAAGCCGGGCCTGGTGCTGGCCCCGGCGAGCGCGGCCGGCGACCGTCTGCTCAAGTCGCTCACGGACGCCGTCAGCGACACCGACGCCGGTGTCCTCCTCGACCACCGTATGCGCGACAACTTCGTCGCCGGGGTCGCCGAACGCGCCGGACTCCCCGGCGTGGAGGCCCCGGTGACGCCCGGCGCGGGCGGTGAGCACACGGTGAGTCCCGGCTTCCTGACCGTGCCCGCGCGGAAGCTCGCGACCGCCGGTGAGCACGACCTGCTCCTGGAGGAGTGCTTCGGCCCGCTCACGGTGATCGTCCGTTACGAGGACGAGTCCGAGGCCGGCGCGGTCCTCGCCCGTCTGCCCGGCAACCTCACCGCCACCGTGCAGCTCTCCGCCGAGGAGGCGGCCGGCCAGGGGCGAGGCGCCGAGATCCTCGCCGAGCTGACGCCGCTCGCCGGACGGGTCGTGGTCAACGGCTGGCCGACGGGCGTCGCCGTCGCCCCGGCCCAGCATCACGGTGGCCCGTATCCCGCGACGACGTCCACGTCGACCTCCGTCGGTGGTACGGCGATCGAGCGGTGGCTGCGGCCGGTGGCCTATCAGGGCGCTCCCGAGGCGCTGTTGCCCGCCGAACTGCGGGACGGCAACCCGTTGGGCCTGCCGCGTCGGTTCAACGGGCGGCTGGAGCACTGAGAGCTCGCCGGGAGGCGCCCTCGGGCCCGCGGCCGTCGGTGGGCCGCGGGCCGGGGCGACGACCGCGCGGCCGCCCGCGCCCTGTGTGAGTGCGCGGCGGTGGACCTGGGAGACTCGGGGGATGGACGTGGAACTTCCTGAACTTCCCTTCTCCCTGCGCACGTACGGCCCGGACGGACACTGGTCCTACGAGGACGGGGTGCTCGCGGGCTGGGCCGGCGGTCGCCAGGACCGTTTCGTGCCGCCCACCGGCGAGGCCCAGGACCCCGCCTCGGACGCGCCCCGGCTGCTCGGCGCCCCCGAGGGGGACTTCCAGCTGATCGCCCGGGTCACGGTCGGCTTCGGGGCCTCCTTCGACGCGGGCGTGCTCTACGTCCACGTGGGGGAGCGCGCCTGGGCGAAGCTCTGCCTGGAGTACTCCCCGGACGTGCCCACCGTCTGCACGGTGGTCACCCGGGGTCATTCCGACGACGCCAACTCCTTCACCGTGGAGGGGAGTTCCGTCTGGCTGCGGATCAGCAGGACCGGCCGCGCCTTCGCCTTCCACGCCTCCCGCAACGGAACGAAGTGGACCTTCATCCGGCTCTTCACGCTGGGCGAAGAGAAGGAGACGTCCGACGCGCTGGTCGGTTTCATGACGCAGTCCCCGATGGGGGAGGGGTGCGTGGTCACGTACGACGGCATCGAGTTCCGCCCCCACTGGCCCCAGGATCTGAGGGACGGCAGCTGACCGCACCCGGTTCGGCCGGACCGGAACCGGAACCCCCGCCGCCACGTCCTCCGCTACGTGATCAGAACGCACCGCACCGTCGGCTCCCTCGTGATCAGGACCGCGCTGGTGGGGGAGGCCACCGCCATCGCCGACCTGCATGTCCGCGCCCGCGCCACCTACTACCCGGACGGCGTCCCCGAGGACGGACCCGACTGGCCGGAGCGCTGGCGCGGCGCCATCGAACGCCCGGACACCCATGTGCTGTGCGCGGTGCGTGACGGGCGACTCGTGGGCATCGCCTCCTTCCGTACGGACGAGGGCGCGCCCGCCGACTCCGTGAGGCTCTTCCAGTTCCACGTCGCCCCCGACCGCTGGCGCGACGGCATCGGCACCTCCCTGCACGCGGCCTGCGTCGAGGAGTGGCAGGCCGACGGGAAGCGGACGGCCACGCTCGACGTACATGTCGACAACGAACGCGCGCAGGCCTTCTACGCCCGCCAGGGCTGGGTGCCGGACCCCGAGAACCCTCCGGCCGAGGGCGATCACCACCTCTTCCTGCGGTACACCGTCCCCGGGGAATGAACCCGGCCGCCTGAACGTTCCCGCCCGAGGACCCGTGGAGGGTGCCGCAGTATCCCCGTACCCGTACGACCTGGAGAGAGCCGAGACATGCGCGTCGAGATCTGGAGCGACATCGCCTGCCCCTGGTGCTACGTGGGAAAGGCGCGCTTCGAGAAGGCGCTCGACGCCTTCCCGCACCGCGACGAGGTGGAAGTGGTGCACCGCTCCTTCGAGCTCGACCCGGGCCGCGCCAAGGGTGACATCCAGCCCGTCCTCGCGATGCTCACCAAGAAGTACGGCATGAGCGAGGCGCAGGCACAGGCCGGCGAGGAGAACCTGGGCACGCAGGCCGCCGCGGAGGGCCTCGCCTACCGCACCCGGGACCGCGACCACGGCAACACCTTCGACATGCACCGCCTCCTGCACTTCGCCAAGGAGCAGGGCCGCCAGGACGAGCTGATCGGGCTGCTGTACCGGGCGAACTTCGCCGAGGAGCGGACCGTCTTCGGCGACGAGGAGCGGCTCGTGGAGCTGGCCGTCGCCGCCGGACTCGACGCCGACGCGGCCCGCACCGTCCTCGCCGACCCGAAGGCGTACGCCGACGACGTGCGCGCCGACGAGCGCGAGGCGGCCGAGCTGGGCGCGAACGGCGTGCCGTTCTTCGTCCTGGACCGCAAGTACGGCGTCTCCGGCGCCCAGCCCGCCGAGGTGTTCGCCCAGGCGCTGACCCAGGCCTGGGGAGAGCGCCCGCCGCTGCGGCTGATCCAGCAGGGTTCCACCGACGCGGAGGTCTGCGGCCCGGACGGATGCGCCGTGCCGCAGCAGTGAAAATCCCTGGTCGGGACGCTTGTATAAGCGTTCTTTGGGGGAACCGGGTAGAAGTGCGCGATGGACGAGGGGTGCCCGGGGCCGCAGAGTGGGTCCCATGGAGACCTTCGAGAGCCTCGTACGCGCCGAGTTCGCCCCGAAGAACACCTATCTGAACACCGCGAGCACCGGACTGCTGCCGGCCCGCGCGGTGGAGGCCATGCGCACGGCCGTCGCGTCCGTCGCCGCCGGACGGCCCGCCGACATGTTCGCGGACGTCGAGGCCGCCCGCGCCTCGTTCGCCCGGCTGGTCCAGGTCCCGGCGACCCGGGTGGCGGCCGGGGCGTCGGTCGCCGTCTACAGCGGGCTGATCGCGGCCGCGCTGCCGCCCGGCGCCGAAGTGCTCACCGCGGAGGCCGACTTCAGCTCGGTGGTGAACCCCTTCCACGTCCGCGGCGACCTCAAGGTGCGCGCCGTTCCGCTGGAGCGGCTCGCCGGATCCGTACGCCCCGGCACCGCACTCGTCGCGGTCAGCGCCGCGCAGTCCGCGGACGGCCGGGTCGCCGACCTGCCCGCGATCCGCGAGGCCGCGCGGGCACACGGCGCGCGGACCTACGTCGACGCGTCCCAGGCCGCCGGCTGGCTGCCGCTGACGGCGGACGCCTACGACTTCGTCTCCTCCGTCGCCTTCAAGTGGCTCGTCTGCCCCCGGGGCGTGGCGTTCCTGGTCGTCCCGGAGGACTTCGGCGGCCTCACCCCGCTGTTCGCGGGCTGGGTCGCGGGGCAGGCGCCCTGGGACAGCTGTTACGGCCCGGTCGAGGAACTCGCCCACTCGGCACGGCGGTTCGACGAGAGCCCCAGCCTCTTCTCGTACGCGGGCGCCCGGCACTCGCTGGAGCTCGTCGAGAAGCTGGGCGTGGAGCGCGTGCACACCCACGACCTCGGCCTCGCCGACCGATTCCGTACCGGGCTGCGGGAACTGGGCCACGAGCCGGTGCCCGCGCCGGACTCACCGATCGTCTCCGTACCCGGACTGGGCCGTCTGCAGCCGGAGTTGAGCGCGGCCGGAGTCGAGGTCTCCGACCGGGCGGGCAACCTTCGCGCCGCCTTCCATCTGTACAACACGCCGGCTGACGTCGACCGGCTGCTGGACGCTCTGCGCCCCTGAGGGCCGGCGGCTCCCGGCACACGAGAACGACGCTCCGGGCCGCCGACCGTGGCGGCCCGCAGCGTCGCTCCCGGTGGCCCGGGGCCGGTCCGTCGTCAGCGCACAGGGGTGAAGTCGCGGGCCCCGATGTAGTCGGGCCTGCGCACCGGCGCCGCGAAGGGCTCCACCGCCGCGTTCTCCACGCTGTTGAACACGATGAAGACGTTGCTGCGCGGGAACGGCGTGATGTTGTCGCCCGAACCGTGCATGCAGTTGCAGTCGAACCAGGTCGCCGAACCGGGCCGGCCCGTGAAGAGCTTGATGCCGTGCCGGGTGGCGAAGTCGGTGAGCGCCTCGTCGGACGGCGTACCCGCGTCCTGCATCTGCAGCGACTGCTTGTAGTTGTCCTGCGGAGTGGAACCCGCGCAGCCGAGGAACGATTTGTGCGACCCCGGCATGATCATGAGACCGCCGTTGGTGTCGTGGTTCTCGGTCAGCGCGATCGACACGGACACCGTCCGCATGTTCGGCAGCCCGTCCTCGGCGTGCCACGTCTCGAAGTCCGAGTGCCAGTAGAACCCGCTGGCCCCGAAACCCGGCTTGACGTTGATCCGTGACTGGTGGACGTAGACGTCCGAGCCGAGGATCTGCCGGGCCCGCCCGACCACGCGTTCGTCGCGGACGAGACGGGCGAAGATCTCGCTGGTCCGGTGCACCTCGAAGACGGACCGGATCTCGAGCGACTTCGGCTCGACGATCGAGCGCTCGTCCGCCCGGATCGCGGGATCGGTGACGATCCGCTCCAACTCCTGCCGGTACACGGCGACCTCGTCCTCGCCGAGGAGTTCCTCGACGGGAAGGAAGCCGTCGCGCTCGTAGGCGAGCAGCTCGGAGCCGGTGATCGGGCCGGGATCGCCCGGCGCACCCCACACGACGGGGTCCTGGCGGGGCACGGACACCTCGGTGGCGCCGCGGCTGGGGTAGAGATCGGTGAGGGTGGTCATGGGCGTTTCACACCTCCTCGGTGAGCAGCGGGTAGACGCCGTTCTCGTCGTGGTCCTCGCGCCCGGTGACGGGCGGGTTGAAGACACAGATGCAGCGGAAGTCCTTCTTGATCCGCATCGTGTGCCTCTCGTGTCCGTCGAGCAGGTACGTGGTGCCGGGTGTGATCGTGTACGTGAACCCGGTCTCGTTGTCGGTGAGTTCGGCCTCGCCCTCGACGCACACGACGGCCTCGATGTGGTTCGCGTACCACATCGACGTCTCCGTGCCCGCGTACAGGATCGTCTCGTGCACGGAGAAGCCGACCTTCTCCCTGGCGAGGACGACGCGCTTGCTCTCCCAGGTGCCCGAGGCCGACTTCACGTGCCGGTCGGTGCCTTCGATGTCCTTGAACGAACGGACTATCACGATGCTGCGATGCCTCTCTCTCGTGGCTCGGGTGCGGGGTTCGGGGTAGGTCTCAGAGGGTCTCGCGCACGGCGCGTGCGAGGGTGCGCAGGCCTTCGTCGAGTTCGTCGGGGGTGATGGTGAGCGCCGGGAGGAGTTTCACGACCTCGCTCTCCGGCCCGGACGTCTCGATGAGCAGCCCGAGTTCGAAGGCGCGCTGCGCGACGCGCCCCGCACGCTCCTTCTCGTGGAACTCCAGCCCCCAGACGAGCCCGCGCCCCCGGTACTCCCGGACGTCGGCGAGGTTCTCCTCGGTGATGGAGATCAGGCCCTGCTCGATCTGCTCGCCGCGGGTGCGGGTCTGCTTCTCCATGGCGGAACCGTCCGACCAGTACGTCTCCAGGGTCGCGGCGGCCGTGACGAACGCGGGGTTGTTGCCGCGGAAGGTGCCGTTGTGCTCGCCGGGCTCCCAGACGTCCAGTTCGGGCTTGAACAGGCACAGCGACATGGGCAGTCCGTAGCCGCTGATGGACTTGGACACGGTCACGATGTCGGGCACGATCCCCGCCTCCTCGAAGGAGAAGAACGCTCCCGTCCGCCCGCAGCCCATCTGGATGTCGTCGACGATCAGCAGCATGTCCCGCCGCCGGCACAGGTCGGCGAGGGCGCGCAGCCACTCGGGCCGGGCGACGTTGATGCCGCCCTCACCCTGGACGGTCTCGACGATGACCGCGGCGGGCTGGTTGAGACCGGACCCCTGGTCCTCCAGCAGGCGCTCGAACCAGAGGAAGTCCGGTACCTGGCCGTCGAAGTAGTTGTCGAACGGCATCGGGGTGCCGTGCACGAGCGGGACTCCGGCGCCGGCGCGCTTGAAGGCGTTGCCGGTGACGGCGAGCGACCCGAGCGACATCCCGTGGAAGGCGTTGGTGAAGGACACGATCGACTCGCGCCCCTTCACCTTCCGCGCCAGCTTCAGCGCGGACTCCACGGCGTTGGTGCCGGTGGGGCCCGGGAACATCACCTTGTACGGTAGATCACGCGGTCGCAGCACGATGTTCTGGAAGGTCTCCAGGAACGCGCGTTTGGCGGTCGTCGACATGTCGAGACCGTGGGTGACCCCGTCGCGTTCCAGGTAGTCGATCAGGGCGCGTTTGAGTACCGGGTTGTTGTGCCCGTAGTTGAGGGAACCGGCGCCGGCGAAGAAGTCGAGGTACGCGTGTCCGTCCTCGTCGTACATCCGGCTGCCCTGGGCCCGGTCGAAGACGGTGGGCCAGCTGCGGCAGTAGCTGCGCACCTCCGACTCCAGGGTCTCGAAGACGCTCAGGTCGGGCGGGGTGATGGTCACGGCGGAATCGCTCCTCGGTGCGTGGGGGGTCAGAGGGAGAGGGGACCGATGCGGTACAGGACTTCGGGGTCGTGGGGCCCGTCCGGGCTGTTCGGGAAGTGCCCCGACCCGAACAGCACCTCGCGCTCGACACTCGCGCCGTGGCGGGCGGCGAACGAGGTGAAGAGGCGTTCGGAGGCGATGTTGCCGGGGGTGATGGTGGTCTCGACCCCGCTGAGGGTCCGCTCCCGGGCGACCCGCGCGGTCAGTCCGTCGAGCAGGGCCGCGGCCAGTCCGCGTCCGCGGTGCGTGGCGTCGACGGCGACCTGCCAGACGAGCAGGGTGTCCGGGTGTTCGGGGCGGACGTACCCGGTGACGAAACCGACGGGCAGCCCGTCCGGGTCCGCCGTGTCACGTGCGACCACCGAGGTGCCGGCGAAGTCTCGGCACCACAGCAGATAGCTGTACGAGGAGTTCAGGTCGAGGGTTCCGGAGTCCTTGGCGATGCGCCAGAGGGCGGCCCCGTCGGCCACCTCCGGACGGTCGATCCGAAGGCCCTCTGGCATTTCCAGGAATTCCGCTGGCAGGTCTGTCTGTGCGGCGGTCATGCGGATTGAATTTACCGATGGAAATTCGAAAATGCATCGCTGAGGGGGGTTACGTGTGAAGGGATCCTGTGTTATCTCAAGCCTGCGAGCGTGCACTCGACAGCCGCCGAAAGGTACAGTTCTGTCCGTATATTACGGGAGGAAACGGGCGACCTGTGGAGTGTGTCACAGTGACGCAATGGCCATGAGATCTGTCCGAATCATGTCGATCGGCGTTCGCGAAATCTTTGCGTTTAGCGGCAGGGAAAGCGGGCAGAAGAATGTGGGAATCTACGCTGAATTAATATCCGGATAAGCGGAGCGAATGCATGGTGTGCCGGGTCCGTGGGTGTGTCTCCGGATTTCTCGCACGAGAGGGGCGGTGCGCACCGGAATCTGTCGGTGCGCACCGCCCGAGGGGTGCTCTTCTTCTTACAGGCCGCGGGCGGTGATGTCGCCGTGGGCGGTGCGCAGCGTGACCGTGCCGCGTACGGCCTCCGTGATGCGGAGGTCGCCTTTGTGGGTGCTGATCTCCGCGGGGCCGTCCAGGCGGCCGACCGAGACGTCGCCGGCGGGGAGGGCGAGGCGGGTGCTCGCCACCTCGTCGAGCCGGATCGTGGCCTGCCCGCCCTCGAAGGTGACGTCGCCGAGCCGGCCGACGCCCTGGAGGAGTGTCCGGGAGGGCGATGCCCACGTCAGGCCGAGCGGCGCGCCAAGGACCGTATTCCATACGGTGGGGCGCAGGCCGATCATTGAGCCGAGCCGCGCGCCCGCCACTGCCCCGATGGGGCCAATGCCGTAATTGAACAGGCCGCTGGCTCCTGCGACGCGGGATCGTAGCGTGCCGGGTACAGGAACGTGTTTCTGAACTGACCTGCCACCAGGGCCGGTTGCTCGGCAGCCTAGGCTTGCTCGTGATCGCAGAGTTGGGGGCATGGATGGGGCGGGGAAGGTGGCTGCGTTGGTCTGCCTGCGCTGGGCTGGTGAGTGTTCTTGTTGCGGGGACGGGATGCGCGGATCGTTCGGAGAGGACAGAGGGACCAGGTATGTCGCCCGCTGCCCGGTCGTACCTGTCGAAGGTGCTGGACATCATGGAGAAGAATGCGCTCCTCCGCCATCAGGTCAAGTGGCCTGAGATACGACGCCAGGCGTACTCGCAGGCCCAGGCCGCGAAGAAGCCGTCAGACACCTACGACGCGATCCGCCACGCTCTTCGGACAGTCGGCCACGGGCACAGTTCCTTCTTCGATCCCAAACAGGCTGAAGAGGTGGTGGAGGCTCCGCCCGACTCTTCCTTCGAAGGGCCGGAGGCTCACTCGCTGGGGGATCACCTGGCGTACGTGTCACTCCCTGCGGTACAGGGATCTGACGCCGCGTACAAGCGGTATGTGCGTCAAGGCCGTGAGGCAGTCGCGAAGGCTGACCGCCCGGAGGCATGCGGCTGGGTCGTAGACCTGCGCGGTAACCACGGTGGGAACATGTGGCCCATGCTCGCCGTCGCGGGACCGGTTCTAGGGGACGGCAAGGTCGGCATGTTCGTCGATCCCGACGGTAAGAAGTACCCGTGGACGATCCAGAACGGCAGCCCGCGTGAGAACGGCAGATCGTTCGGCTGGGGAGACAGCGCTCCCGTGGTTAACCCTGACGCCCCGGTCGCGGTCCTGACCGACGGGGTAACGGCCAGCTCGGGTGAGGCGGTGGCGGTCGCCTTCCGGGGGCGGCCGCGGACCCGGTCCTTCGGCGAGGGCACGTACGGTGTTCCTACCGGGAACAATGGCCACCGCCTCTCCGATGGCGCCGTGCTGGTCCTCACAGAGGTCAAGGACGCTGACCGCACCGGCCGTAGCTACGATGCGCCGATCTCTCCTGACGAGGAGATCCCCACCATGAAACTGAGGAGGGGAGCTCACGTAGACCAAGTTCTGCAGGCAGCGAAGAAATGGCTTCGCAAGCAGGCTGAGTGTCAGTGACGTCGGAGTCAAGCGGCGGCTGTCATCGCGGCCGTGGTGGCCTTCCGACCAAGCACTGGACAGCTGGCGCACAGCTACGGGAAGACTCAGGGCCTGTCCCGGTGGAACCCGGACCAAGCCGTGCAGCGTCGAACTGTTCAGCTTGTCGGCGGGCGGATGGGGACGACGTTGTCTGGGACACGCGTGTGTTCTGCGTGCCTGCTGCTTCCCTGAATGAGCACAGCGCTGGCGAGGGTGAGCCTGGTTCCCTGCTGGCGGAGTTCCTCGATTTCGGCCTTTCGGTCGGCGATGGTCGTCTTGAGCTTGGTGACGGTTTCCCGGAGTCGCTTCTCGGCTTCCGGAACCTGTTGGGTTTCGTGCGGACGCGTTCGTAGAACTCGTTCTTCAAGTCGACGTGCCGTTTGCGTAAGGCCATGCGGTGGACGTCGGCTTCGGCGGCGAGGGCGACGACGAGGCTGCCGTTGGAAGTGGTGGCCTGTCCGGTCAGGAGCCGGTCCGTGGTCTCGCGGATACGGACGCGCCCGTCCTGATGCTGCTGGTTCACGTGAGGGCCTCGGCAGGGTGCGCGGTGCTTTCGCGGCCTTCACCGGCGGAGATGTGGTTGCCGTCGTCGTCGGTGACGTTCTTGTAGTGGTGGCCGTACCCAGGTGACGCATCGGTTCAGCGGCCTCGTCGAAGTCCACGTGTTCGCGCCATGGTTCGCCGTTGTTTCTCCCGGCACCCGCAGCGGGCATCGCCCTGGCCGCGATGCGGCGATCTCCGCGAGGCCGTGTTGCTTGACGAACCTTGAAACCTGACCGCGGTTGGAGCCGGTGAGAGCGGCGATGTAGGTGGTGGCCACCCGCCTTGACGTCGCGGCCCTTGGCGGCGTCCGCGGGCAGGATCTCGACCGTGGTGTCGGCCTCGACATCCCCGCGGGACGCGTCCGGCTCATCGCCGCCGACCGGGGCCTTCCGTGGCCCGCTGTTTCTGATAATGGAAACGCTACGTTGCATTCAATGATCCTGCAATGGAGTCGTTGCACAGAACGGTGAACACCGCAGGTGAAGCCCGATATTTCATTGCAATGACTTTGAGTCTAATGCAACAACCATGACGCTGCTCGTTGCAATGAATGAGCGGTGAACGCTATGCTGGAGGCACCACGGACGACGAAGGAGACCGCGATGCCGGGAGGCAGACTCACCCAGCAGGAACGCCAGCAGGTCGCGCTGGGGCTGGCCGACGGCCTCGCCTACGCGGAGATCGCCAGACGTCTCGACCGTCCGACCTCGACCATCACCCGGGAGGTCATGCGCAACGGCGGTCCGACCGCGTACCGCGCCGACCTCGCCCATCGCGCCACCGAACGCCGCGCCCACCGCAGCAGGCAGACCGCGCCCCAGGCCGCGGAGGCGCTCCCGCAGCCCCATGGCCGGGACGCCGAGGCGGTGCGCGAGTACGAGGAGACGTTCACCACCGTGATCATGCAATCGGGCATGTCCAGGATGATGTCCCGGGTGATGGCCTGCCTCTGCATCAGCGACTCGGGCAGCCTCACCGCGGCCGAACTCGTCCAGCGCCTCCAGGTGAGCCCGGCGTCCGTCTCCAAGGCGATCGCGTTCCTCGAGAGCCAGGGCCTCGTCCGCCGGGAGCGCGACGAACGCCGTCGTGAGCGCTACATCGTCGACGACGACATCTGGTACCAGTCGATGATGGCCAGCGCCCGGTCCACCGCGAAACTCGTCGAGACCACCCGGGAAGGCGTCCGCGTCCTGGGTCCGGGCACCCCGGCCGCCAACCGCCTCGAGAACATCGCGCGCTTCCTCGACTTCGTCTCCGAGAGCATCGCCCGCGCCGCCGAGCAGGCCCGCGACATCCTCCACGTGAAACCCGAACCGGCCTCCGGGCAGGCGGCCCGTCCGGCGTCCGAGGGCGAGGCCGCCGAGGCGGCACGGGTGTCCGGCGACGAGTCCCCGGAGAGTGACGGAGAAGGGTAGATACGGCGAATCCGGAACCGGAACCGGAACCGGGAGCCGGAAGCCGGGCGGGGTGGTCGCGGTCCCGCCCTCGGTCTACCCCCAGGCCTCCGTCACCGCGCGCCGGGCCCCCTCCAGGTCCACCGCGTGTCCGGACTCGGCCAGCGCGGCGCCGACGGCGGCGAGGCAGGAGTGCACGACGCCCCGCGTCGCGTCGGGCCCGTAGTGGTTGACGCGGATCATCTCCTTCGCCAGCGCGCCCCCGCCCGCGACCAGCGGCAGCACCGGATCCGCCGCCAGCGCCCTGGCGACGAGCACCGTCGCGTCCGCCCCGGCCGGCACCCGCAGGGTCGTCGCGACCGGCGCCGCGTCCTGCGCGCGATACACGTACGGCTCCAGCCCGCCGCCCAGAGCCACCGCCCCCGCCCGGGTCGCCGCCGCGGCCGAGGCGTGCCGGTCCATCACCGCGTCGAGGCCCTCACCCTCGATCCGCTCGACACACGCCTCCAGCGCCAGCATCTCCAACTGCGCCGGTGCGTGCAGCAACGCCTTGCGCCCGCCGTCGACCCACCGCTCCTTCCAGTCCAGCAAGGACAGGTAGGACCGCCGGGGCGCCCCGGGGTTGGCCGCCATCCGCGCCCACGCCCGCTCGCTCACGGACACGGCCGACACCCCGGCCGGCCCGCCCATCGCCTTCTGCGCCCCGATCACGCACAGATCGACTCCCCACACGTCCGGCAGCACCGGCTCGGCGCCGATCGACGCGACGGCGTCGAGGGAGAACAGCGCGCCGTGCTCGCGCACCACCTCGCCGATCTCCGCGACGGGGTTCGTGTTGCCGGTCGCGGCCTCCGCGTGCACCAGGGAGACGAAGTCGATCGACGGGTGCTCGGCGAAGGCGTCGCGCACCTGCGCGGCCGTCACCGCGGTGTGGAACGGCACCGCGAGATCGACGACCGTGGCACCGCAGTCCCGCAGCCAGTCCCCGAAGGTCCGCCCGTACGGCCCGGTGATCACGTTGAGCGCGGTGGTGCCGGGCCCGGCGGCGCCGCGGATCGCGCCCTCCAGCGGCAGCAGCGCCTCGCCCTGGGTGATCACGACGTCCTGCTCGGTGGAGAGCAGCCGCGCCACACGGTCCTCGATCGACGCGAAGTGCGCGGCGCTCAGCGGGGCGAGGTCCAGAAAGGGGTGGGTCACGGCGTTGCTCTCTTCGCTCACGGGTTCCAATGCGCAGCTCCGAGCGTATCCGGCACCCCCCGGACCGCCGGAGCACGGGCGCAGGCGCCGGTGGCACATGTGTGCGCCGGGCACGGCGGGGCAGGTGGGGGCGGTGCCGGCCGACTTCGCGGCGGCCGTCGGGCGGGCGGGCGGCCGAAGACGTCGTCCGCCCTGCCTCGGGACGCGCCGGCAGACATGACTTCCGAGGCCGAACGGCGCAAGGACCATCGGATTGGTTTGAGTGAGTCAAACTTTTCCTTATAATCGGAAGCCTCAGTTCCCCCCACAGGAGGTCTCCGTGAACTCGGTCCCCGGACGCCGGACGCGCATGCTGGCCGCCACCACCGCGACGGCCGGGCTGCTGCTCGTGGCCGGGTGCTCCTCGGGCGGCGGAGGGGGCAAGACCACCGCCCACGGGGTTCCCCTGGTGAAGGCGGGCCAGCTCACGACGTGCACCCACCTCCCGTACCCGCCCTTCCAGTCGGAGATCGACGGCAAGGTGCAGGGCTTCGACGTCTCGCTGATCGACCTGGTCGCCAAGGACCTCGGCGTGAAGCAGGCCATCGTGGACACGCCGTTCGAGAACTTCAAGACGGGCGCGTTCCTCAACTCCGACCAGTGCGACCTCGCCGCGGCCGGCATGACGATCACCCCGGAGCGCAAGAAGAACGTCGCCTTCTCGGACCCGTACTTCGAAGCCACCCAGGCCGTCCTGGTCGACAAGAAGAGCGGTATCGACTCCCTCGCGGGTGTGAAGGCCAAGGGGAAGAAGCTCGGCGCCCAGGCGCAGACCACCGGTGAGGACTACGCGCGCAAGCAGGGCTTCGACCCGGTCTCCTTCGAGTCGTCCGACGCGGTGCTGAGCGGCCTGCGTACGGGTCAGGTCCAGGCCGTCATCATCGACTTCCCGGTCGTCCAGGGCTGGCTGAAGGACAAGGCCAACGCCGGCGCCTTCAAGGTGGTGGACAACCTCAACACCGGTGAGCAGTACGGCTTCACGGCGAAGAAGGGCAACACCAAGCTTGTCGACGCCATCAACGCGGCGATCAAGGGCGCGAAGGCGGACGGCACGTACAAGAAGCTGTACGAGAAGTGGATCGGCCCGTACGACGAGAGCGCCGCCACGGCCTCCCCGTCCGCCTCATGAGGGGCGCCGACGCACAGGTCCAGCCCCGCAGGTCCGGCCTGACCCGGCGGCAGAAGCGCACGCTCTCGCGCGGCGCCCAGTACGTCGTCTTCGTCGCGGTCGTGATCGCCTTCGCCGCGACGGCCGACTGGGGACGTCTGAAGAACCAGTTCGCCCAGTGGGACCTGGTCCGGCAGATGTTCCCGGACGTCATCACTCTGGCGCTGAAGAACACCGTGCTCTACACGATGTCCGGCTTCGTCGTCGGTCTCGTGCTAGGCATGGTCATCGCCCTCATGCGGCTGTCCCCGGTGGGCCCCTACCGCTGGGTCGCCGGCATCTACATCGAGATCTTCCGGGGCCTGCCCGCCCTGCTGATCTTCGTCTTCGTGGGTGTCGCGGTGCCGCTGGCCTTCCCCGGTACACAGATCCCCGGCGGGACGTACGGCAAGGTGGCGCTCGCCCTCGGCCTGGTCTCGGCCGCGTACATGGCCGAGACGATCCGGGCGGGCATCCAGGCCGTCCCCAAGGGCCAGATGGAGGCGGCCCGTTCGCTGGGCTTCTCGCACGCGCGGGCCATGGTCTCGATCGTCGTCCCGCAGGCGTTCCGCGTCGTGATCCCGCCGCTGACCAACGAACTGGTGCTCCTCTTCAAGGACTCCTCGCTGGTGCTCTTCCTCGGGGTCACGCTGGAGGAGCGCGAACTCACCAAGTTCGGGCGCGACCTGGCCAGCCAGACCGCCAACTCCACGCCGATCCTGGTCGCGGGCCTGTGCTATCTGCTGGTCACGATCCCGCTCGGATTCGTCGTACGCCGTCTTGAGGCGAAGGCCGGGGAGGCCACCAAGTGAGCAGGCCCGAGATCCAAGTGAAGGACCTGCACAAGTCCTTCGGCGACAACGAGGTGCTGCGCGGCATCGACCTGGAGATCGGTTCGGGCGAGGTCGTCTGCGTCATCGGGCCGTCCGGCTCCGGCAAGTCCACCCTGCTGCGCTGCGTGAACCTCCTGGAGGAACCCACCAGGGGCCAGGTCCTCGTCGGCGGTACGGAAGTCACGGACCCCGATGTCGACATCGACGCCGTGCGCCGCCGTATCGGCATGGTCTTCCAGCAGTTCAACCTGTTCCCGCACCTGTCGGTGACCGAGAACCTCACGCTGCCGCAGCGCCGGGTGCTCGGGCGGGACAAGGAGCGGGCGGCGAAGGTGGCCGCGGAGAACCTCAGGCGGGTGGGCCTGTCGGAGAAGGCGGACGCGTACCCCGCCTCGCTCTCCGGCGGTCAGCAGCAGCGGGTGGCGATCGCCCGCGCGCTCGCCATGGGTCCCGAGGTGATGCTCTTCGACGAGCCCACCTCGGCCCTGGACCCCGAACTCGTCGGCGACGTACTCGCGGTGATGCGCAGGCTGGCGAACGAGGGCATGACGATGATGGTCGTCACGCACGAGATGTCGTTCGCGCGCGAGGTCGCCGACCGGGTCGTCTTCATGGACGGCGGCGTGATCGTCGAGGACGGCACCCCCGAGCAGGTCATCGGCAACCCGGGCAACGAGCGCACCCGCCACTTCCTCTCGCGGCTGCTGGACCCCGCGATGGCGGACGTGGAGGAGGAGGCCCCCGACCGGGCGGACCAGGTGGACCGGGAGGGCCAGGGCCCGAACTAGGGTGCAGTCCATGAGCGATCGCGCGGTGCTGCACGTGAAGGGACGGGTGCTCGTCGGACCCGACGAGGTCCGGGACGAACTCTGGGTCGTCGGCGGGAGGATCTCCTACGAGCGCCCCGTCGGCGCCCGTGACGTCCGCGGTGTCGAGGGCTGGGTGCTGCCCGGTCTCGTCGACGCGCACTGCCATGTCGGACTCGACCAGCACGGGCCCGTCCCCGACGAGGTCTCGGAGAAGCAGGCACTGACCGACCGGGACGCGGGCACCCTGCTCGTCCGGGACGCGGGCTCGCCCTCCGACACCCGCTGGATCGACGACCGCGCCGACCTCCCGAAGATCATCCGCGCCGGCCGTCACATCGCCCGTACCCGCCGCTACATCCGCAACTACGCCCACGAGATCGAGCCGGAGGACCTGGTCGCGTACGTCGCCCGGGAGGCCGCTCGCGGCGACGGCTGGGTGAAACTGGTCGGCGACTGGATCGACCGCGGCACCGGCGACCTGGGCGCCTGCTGGCCCCGGGACGCCGTCGAGGCCGCGATCGCCGAGGCGCACCGGCTGGGCGCCCGGGTCACCGCGCACTGCTTCGCCGAGGACTCCCTGCGCGACCTGGTCGAGGCCGGTATCGACTGCGTCGAGCACGCGACCGGGCTGACCGAGGACACCATCCCGCTGTTCGCCTCGCGCGGGGTCGCGATCGTCCCCACCCTCGTGAACATCGCCACCTTCCCGCGGCTCGCCGACGGCGGAGACGCCAAGTTCCCCCGCTGGTCCGCGCACATGCGCCGCCTGTACGAGCGGCGGTACGACACCGTGCGGGCCGCGTACGACGCCGGAATCCCCGTCTACGTCGGTACGGACGCGGGCGGCACGCTCCCGCACGGACTGGTCGCGGCCGAGGTCGCCGAGCTGGTGACCGCGGGCATCCCACGGGTCGAGGCGCTCTCCGCGACCACCTGGGGCGCCCGGCGCTGGCTCGGCAGGCCGGGGCTCGACGAGGGGGCGCCGGCGGACCTGGTGGTGTACGAGGGCGATCCGCGCGCGGACGTAAGAGTGCTGGGCGCTCCGCGTCTGGTGGTGCTGAACGGGCGGCCGGTCGGGTAGCGGGCGGTGACCTGGGTGTTCGGGGCGGCGCACTCGGTCGTGGGACACCGGGCGGCTCCCGTGCCGTGGGATTCGAATGGATTCACGGATGCGCCACGTTGGAGTGAAGTCACGTCAGGTCGCTGACCGTTCACTCTTAGTACGTAATTCTTTCCGGGTCCCAAGCTTTCTCTCCTGGGGGTCCCACCCTTGAACACCCACTACTTCCGCATGCCCGCACGCCGGTTCACCGCCACCGCGGCGGCCACCGTCCTCGCCGCCGGTCCGGTGGCGCTGGTCGGTGCGGGCTCCGCGCACGCCACCGGCGCGCAGGGCCGGGCGAGCGCCGTCGTCCTGCGCACCGGGCTCGACGTGTCCCTGCTCAACAAGACGGTGAACGTCCCGCTCGCCGTCTCCCTCAACGAGGTGCAGGCGCCGCGGAGCGCCGAAAGCACCGCGCTGACAGCCCGGCTGGACGGTGTCGCCGGCGGCCGTCCCTTCAGCGTGCTGCGCGCGGAGGCCGCCACCGCGAAGGCGACGGTGTCGCCGACGAAGGCCGAGGCGTCCACGAACCTCGCGCACGCCAGAGTCCATGTTCCCGGGCTTCCGCTGCTCTCCCTGGTCGAGATCTCCCAGGTCACCTCCACGGCGACCTGTGAGGCGGGCCGGAAGCCGGTCGCCTCGACGAACGTGGTGGGCGCGGTGGCGGTCCTCGGCAAGAAGATCACCGTCACGGCGGGCGGCCCGACGGAGGTGAAGGTGCCGGGGGTCGGCGAGGTCCGTATCGACTTCTCCAAGGCGCAGACCTCGTCGCGAACGGCGGCCGCGTCCGCGCTCGTCCTCAAGGTGTCCATCAACCCGTTGAAGCTGAACGTGGCCGAGGTGGAGGGGACGCTGACCCTCGCGGGCGTCTCGTGCGAGGCTCCGGCGGCGCCGGTGCGGGAGAGCGGCGGTGCCGCGCCCGTGTCCGAGGTGACGCCGCAGGGCGCGGCGGCGCAGGCGCCCGCGCCGGCGAAGGCGGGGCTGGCCGAGACCGGGGGGTCGTCGGCGACGCCCTATGCCGTCGGGGCCGGGGTGGTGCTGCTGGCCGCGGGTGCGGGAGCGATCGCCCTGGGCCGGCGCCGCACGCGTCCCTGACACCGGGGTCCTCGCCGGGTGCGGTGAGTGGGGGCTGGTCGCGCAGTTCCCCGCGCCCCTGAGGGCATGGCCGTGCCCGGCGTCATCAGTGCGGGGACTTTCGGCGCGGGCTCGCCTGTCCAGCCCGTCCGGCGTTTGAGGACGAGCCCTTCGGGCGTTCGGGGGTCTGGGGGCGGAGCCCCCAGGTACGGGGTGGGTCGGGTAGGGGCGGCGGGGGCGAAAGGAACCCCTGCCGCCCCCCGTCTCAGCTCCCCGCCGCCGCCATCGCCCGGTCCAGCGCCTGCAGGAACCCGTTGACGGTGGTCCGGTCGCGAACCGCCAGGCGGAGCCACTCCTCCCCGAGCCCCGGGAACGTGTCCCCGCGCCGCACCGCGAACCCCAGGCCGCGCAGCCGGTCCCGTACCGCCGCCGCCCGGGGCAGCCGCACCAGGACGAACGGACCGTCCGCGGGCTCCACGACCCGCAGCCCGTCCGGTTCGAACTCCCGCAGACCCGCCACCAGATGGGCCCGGTCCGCGGCGACCCGCCGGGCGGCGTGGCCCGCCTCCGCAAGCGCCCGGGGTGACACGCAGGCCTCGGCCGCGGCGAGCGCGGGCGTGGAGACCGGCCACAGCGGCTGCGCCCGCGACAGCTCCGCGATCGTCCCGGGATCGGCGAGGACGTAGCCGATCCGCAGTCCGGCCAGCCCCCACGTCTTCGTGAGGCTGCGCAGCACGACAAGGCCGGGCACGTCCGTCCGCCCGGCGAGCGCGTCGCGTTCCCCCGGCACCGCGTCCATGAACGCCTCGTCCACGACCAACGTCCGTCCGGGCCGGGCGAGTTCCACGAGGGACGCGGCGGGGTGCAGTACCGACGTCGGGTTGGTCGGATTCCCGACCACGACGAGGTCCGCGTCCTCGGGCACCGCCCCCGGATCGAGCCGGAAGCCGTCCTCCTCGCGCAGCAGTACACGGCCGACGGCGTGGCCCGCGTCCCGCAGAGCCGCCTCCGGCTCGGTGAACTGCGGGTGCACCACCATGGGCTGACGGATCTTCAGGCCTCGGGCGACCAGCACGAAGGCCTCGGCGGCGCCCGCGGTCAGCAGCACCCGCTCCACCGGCAGCCCGTGCCGCGCCGCCACCGCGGCCCGCGCGGCCCGCCCGTCCGGATACGCGGCCAGCCCGCCCAGCGAGGCGGCGATCCGCTCCCGCAGCCACACCGGAGGCGTGTCCGCGCGGACGTTCACCGCGAGGTCGGTGAGCGCCGGACCGCCGTCCCGCACCTCGGCGTCGCCGTGGTGCCGCAGATCGTGTCCGTCGGCCCCGGCGGTGTCCCCGTCGCGCCCGGGGTACCCGGCGTCGTCAGTGCGCATGGGAGGGGGAGTGCGCGGGACCCCCGTGGTGGCCCTCGTGGTGGTGACCGTCGTGGTGGTGGCCGTCGTCGTCCGGATGGAAGTGCGGCTGCTGGGGGAGTCCCACCTTGTCCTCGAAACCGGGCAGCGCGATGCGGTAGACGCAGGAGTCGCAGTTCATCCGCAGATCACCCCGCACGGCCTCCCGGTACCGCTCCATGACCAGGTCGAGCAGCTCCGGCTCCGGACCGATGACGTCGGCCGAACGCACCTCGACGTCGGGGTGCGCCGCCGCCCAGCCCTCGGTCTGCTGCCGTACCCGCTCCGGCAGGATGCCCGTGAAGAGGAAGTAGGGCAGGACGACGATCCGGCGGGCGCCCAGGCGCACACAGCGGTCCAGGCCCGACGGCACGTCCGGCGCGGCCAGCGACACGAACGCCGTCTCCACCCCGGCGTACCCGCGTCCCTCCCACAGCAGCCGCGCCGCCTTGTGCACCTCGGCGTTGGCGTCCGGGTCGGTGGAGCCACGCCCGACGAGCAGCACGGTGACGTCGGCCCGGTCCGCGGGGGTGCGGACGGTGCCGCCGAGGACCTCGTCGAGCCGCCGCTCCAGGACCGCGAGCAGCGACGGGTGGGGGCCCAGCGGACGCCCGTACGTGTAGGAGATCCCGGGGTGCCGCTCCTTCTCGCGGGCCAGCGCGGCCGGGATGTCGCCCTTGGCGTGCCCGGCGGACACCAGCATCAGCGGTACGGCGGCGAACCGCCGTACACCCTGGTCCACCAGCTCGCCCACCGCTTCGGCGAGCGGGGGCGGCGACAGCTCGATGAAGCCGCCGGCGACGGGCAGTTCGGGATGACGGCTTCCCAACTCCCGTACGAAGGAACGGAAGGCCTCGGCTCCGGCCGCGTCCCGGGTGCCGTGGCCGGCGATGAGCAGGGCGGGGGGCGGGGTGATCACGGTTTCTCCTTCGGTACGGGGTGGTACAGCAGGGCGTTGAGCGCGGCGGCGGCGACCGCCGAACCGCCCTTCTCGGACACGTTGCTGACAGCGGGCAGGCCGCTCTCGCGCAGCGCGGCCTTGGACTCGGCCGCGCCGACGAAGCCGACGGGCAGACCGATGACGAGCGCCGGATCGGCGTGCAGGGTGAGGAGTTCCTCCAGGGCGGTCGGCGCGCAGCCGATCACCCAGAGCGCGCCGGGCCCGACGTCTTCGTACGCGAGCCGGATCGCGTGGGCCGAACGGGTCAGCCCCGGGCCGGACGTGGCGTCCCGGAGACGGCAGACGGTGGCGCGACGGGTGATGCCCGCCGCGACCATCTCCACGTCCACCACGACCGGTGCCCCGGCGTGCAGCGCGGTGTGCGCCCTCGCCAGGGCGTTCTCGTCGGTGACGAGGTCGCCCGCGTAGTCGAGGTCCGCCGCGGAGTGGACGACCCGCTCGACGACGGCACGTGTCAGCGGCGGGAGGTGCGAGGTGTCCAGGCGGGCGCGCAGCCGCCGGAAGGACTCCTGCTCGATGGGGTGGACGACCCGGGGCTCCGGGAAGACCTGGCTCGCTCGGCTCACTTGGGCTCCTCCTGCCAGCGGTAGCCGCGGGGCGTCACCATGCGCCCGGCGATCTCGCGGGTCGCCGTGTTGCCCACGGTCACGACGGTCATCATGTCCACCGTCGCGGGATCGAGTCCCGCGAGAGTGGTGAGGCGGCTGCTCCCGTCGGGGCGCGAGGCGTTGCGGACGACGCCCACCGGCGTCGTCGGCTCCCGGTGCCCGGAGAGGATCGCGAGCGCCTTCGGGAGCTGCCAGTCGCGGCCCCGGCTGCGGGGGTTGTAGAACGTCACGACGATATCGGCCTCGGCCGCCGCCCGTACCCGCCGTTCGATGACCTCCCACGGAGTGTGGAGGTCGGAGAGGCTGATGGAGACGTGGTCGTGGCCGAGGGGCGCGCCGAGGAGCGCCGCCGCCGCGAGCGCGGCGGTCACCCCGGGCACCCCGACCACGTCGATGTCGTCGGACGCCTCGGCCAGCGCGGGGGAGGCCATCGCGTAGACGCCCGCGTCCCCGCTGCCGATCAGCGCGACGGCCTGCCCGCGCCGGGCCTCGGACACCGCCGTGCGCGCCCGCTCCTCCTCGGCGCCGAGCCCCGACTCCAGGATCCGGGTGCCGGGCCGCAGCAGATCGCGGATCTGGTCGACGTACTGGTCGAGCCCGACGAGCACCGAGGCCCGCCGCAGCTCCTCCCTGGCCCGGGGGGTGAGCAGGTCACGGGCGCCGGGTCCGAGGCCGACCACCGCCAGCCGGCCGCGCGCCGGGCGGCGTACGACCGCGCAGGTGGCCATGGCGGGCCGCCCGTCCGCGCGGGCCGACTTCCGCTTGGGGACCAGGAGTTCACCGCCGCGCAGCAGGGCCGCGGCCTCCGCCACGGACGGGGTGCCCAGAGCGGCGAGCGGTGCGCCGGAAGGGTTCGGCACGTCGACCGCCGCCAACTCCCCGGCGGTGTACGTGACCAGGGGCACCCCGAGCCGCTCGGCGGCCCCGACGATGCCGGGCTCCTCCGCCTTGGCGTCGACGGTGGCCAGCTCGGCGACGGACCGCGCGGACAGCCCGGCGTCGCGCAGGGCGTCCTCGACGAGCCCGAGCACCTCGTCCACGGGGGCGCCCTTCGAGGCGCCCACGCCGACGACGAGGGAGGGCGGCCGGAGGATCACCAGGCGCTCGGCGGGTGCGACCACCCGGTCGGTGACCCGGACCGTGCAATCGCCCCGAGCCGCGAGCGGCAGCGCGGGCAACGGCCAGGGCAACTCGGCGTCCAGCGCGACGGGCTCGCCGTCCAGCAGGGCCCGGGTCACCCCCGCGACGTCCCCCTCCACGGGGAGGCCCAGCGTGTCCAGTCCCGGCATCCCCACCGCGTCCGTGGCCGTCGTCACCACGGGCTCGGCGCCGAGCAACTCGCCCACCTCGCGCGCCAGTTCGTTCGCCCCGCCGCCGTGCCCCCCGACGAGGGACACGGCGAACCGTCCGGCCTCGTCGACACACACGACACCGGGGTCGGTCGTCTTGTCGCCCAGCAGCGGCGCGACCAGCCGCACCACCGCGCCGGTGGCGAGGAAGCACACCAGCTGGTCGCACTCCACGAAGGCGCGCCGCACGGCGTCCCCGACGGACGCGGTATCCCCGCCGGTCCCGCCGGACCCGTCGTACACGCGGGTACGGGCGGGCCAGGCGGCGGCCAGCCGGTCGCGGGCAGCCGCGCCCGCCGCCGTGGCGGAAATCAGGCCGATCACTGGGGGACTCCTTCGGTACGGGCCGGAGGCCGGACGCCCCACAGCAGGAAGACGGGATTGGTCGCCGCCAGCCGGGTGACGTTCCCCGGCAGCGGCGCGAGCCGGGAGGACTGCAGGAGCACGCCGTCGCAGGCGAACCCGGCGGCGTCGAGCGCGTCCCGGGCCGCCGGGACCCGGTCCAGCGCGGCCATGGCGACGACGACGGCCCGCCGGGCGCGCCGCGCGCAGACCGTCACGATGGCGGGCAGCTCCCGCCCGCCACCGCCGATGAAGACGGCGTCCGGATCCTCCAGATCGGACAGCACGGTGGGCGCCGCCCCGTGCACGACCCGCACGTCGACCCCGTGCGCCCCGGCATTGGCCCGGATCCGGTCGCAGCCGTCCCGCGTCTTCTCGATCGCGGTGACGGCGGCACCGAACCGCGCGCACTCGACGGCGACGGACCCGGAGCCCGCCCCGACGTCCCAGACCAGGTCTCCGAGGCGCGGCCCGAGCCGGGCCAGCGCGAGCGCCCGTACCTCGAACTTGCTGATCATCGAGTCGCGGTGCGCGAACTCGCTCTCGTCCAGCGCCCACCGGTCGGGCCCGGCGGCCGGCCCCGCCACCGTCCGCACGGGAGCGAGGACACGCGACTCGTCCAAGCACAGGACGACGCTGACCGCCGTACCCCAGTCGCGGGCCGCGGCCTCGGCGGGCGTGACCCGCTCCACGCGTTCGCGCGCGGGGTCGCCGAGGGCGCTCGCCACGACGAGGACGCGCGCGCCGGAGCGGTGGGTGAGCGCGGCGCCGAGTTCGGCGGGACCGGAACCGGGCCCGGTCAGCACGGCCACCTTCGGGTGGGACCGGCAGACGTGTGCGGCCGTACGCAGGTCACGCCCGTGGGCGCTCACCACCACCGCGTCGTCCCAGGGCAGCCCGAGCCGCGCGAAGGCGGTCGCGACGGACGAGACACCGGGCCGGACGTCCAGCCGCTCCGGCCCGAACCGTTCGGCCAGCGCCCGTACGATCCCGAAGAACCCGGGGTCGCCGGAGGCGAGCACGACGACCCGGCCGCCCTCAGCGTCTTCCGCGCCTTCCTTCTGGTTCTCCTCCGCCTTCGCCACGTACCGCTCGACGGTGTCGAGGGCGGGGGCGAGCGGGCCGAGGACGACCTGTTCGGCGCCCGCGGGCAGCCGCGCGGCCGCCAGATGGCGCCGGGCCCCCACGACCAGCCCGGCCCGCGCCACGGCGGCCTCGGCGTCCGGTGGCAGCGGTGCCCCCGTCCCCGTACCGACGACGGTGATCACGACGTACTGCCGCGCCGCGCCGCACGCAGCTCCGCGCGGGCCTGCGGGTCGGCCTTGCGGAAGCCGTGGAAGTGACCGGGGTGGTAGAGGTGCGAGCGGGTGCCGCTCGCGTCGAGCGCGGGACCGACCAGGAACAGCGTGTGCTTCCAGAGCTTGTGCTCCTTGACCGTCTCCTCCAGCGTCCCGATCGTGCACCGGACGATCAGCTCCTCCGGCCAGGTCGCCTGGTAGGCGACCACGACCGGCGTCGAGGTCGGATAGCCGCCCTCCAGCAGCTCCCTCACCAGCTGGCCGCTGCGGGCCGCCGACAGGAACAGCGCCATGGTCGTCCCGTGCCGGGCGAACTCCCGCACCTCCTCCCCGGGCGGCATCGGCGTCTTGCCGCCGCCGAGCCGGGTGAGGATCACGGACTGCGCGACCTCGGGAATCGTCAGCTCGCGCCGGGCGAGCGCGGCCACCGCGGAGAAGGAGGAGACACCGGGCACGATCTCGGTCTCGACGTCCAGGTCCGCGCACCGGTCGAGCTGCTCCTGCGTGCCGCCCCACAGGGCCGGGTCGCCGGAGTGGATACGGGCCACCCTCAGGCCCTCGCGGGCGGCGCGCTCGTACACGGCCACGACGTCCTCCAGGGACATCGTCGCCGAGTCCAGGATCTCCGCACCCTCGCGCGCGTGTTCGAGGACCTCGGCCTGTACCAGGCTGGCCGCCCAGATCACGACGTCGGCCTCGGTGATGGCGCGCGCGGCGCGGAACGTCAGCAGGTCGGCGGCGCCGGGGCCCGCCCCGACGAAGGTCACCTTGCCGGTGGGGGCATCGGCCATGGGAATCGGTCCTCTCCTACGGAAACTCGGGTGCTGCGAAAAGATTTCGGTAGCCGGATCGGTGGCTACCCGCCCGTTGGACATGCGCGACCGGGGCCTGATCGGATAGCAAGGGCCTATGGCGGTCCTCGTCGCGCTCGGCGCGTTCCTGATGACGCTGGCCGGCGGCTGGACGGCACAGCGGGTGACCGACCGCCGTCATCTGGTGCTCGGCCTGGCCGGCGGGCTGATGCTGGGCGTGGTCGGCCTGGACCTGCTGCCGGAGGCGCTGCGCACCGCGGGCGGCAAGGTCTTCGGCGTACCGGCCGCGCTGCTGCTGTTCGTCGCCGGATTCCTCCTCGCCCATCTGGTGGAACGGCTGCTGGCCGCCCGGCAGGCCGCGCACGGCGGCGAGGAGTGCGCCGGCCGGGCGCCGGAGGTGGGCCTGACGGCCGCCGCCGCGATGGTCGGCCACAGCGCCATGGACGGCGTCGCGATCGGCGCCGCGTTCCAGGTGGGCGGTGGCATGGGCCTGGCGGTCGCCCTCGCGGTGGTCGCCCACGACTTCGCGGACGGCTTCAACACGTACACGATCACGAGCCTGTACGGGAACGCGCGCCGCAAGGCGATCACGATGCTCTTCGCCGACGCGGCGGCCCCGGTCGTCGGCGCCACCTCCACGCTCTTCGTCACCATCCCGGTGCACCTGCTCGGCGGCTATCTCGGCCTCTTCGGCGGCGTCCTGCTGTACCTCGCGGCCGCCGAGATCCTGCCCGAGGCGCACCACGAGCACCCGGCCCGCTCGACCCTGCTGTTCACGGTCGCCGGCGCGGCCTTCATCTGGCTGGTGGTGGGCCTCGCCGGAACCGGGTGATCTCCCGCGGCTCACAGCTTCCCGCCGCGTCCGCCGTCCCGCCGGGCGGGCGCGATGAGCGTGGAGAGGTACGGCAGAGGCTCGCCGTCGAGGTCGGCGGCGGGCCGGATGGACTCGCCCTCCAGACCGAGCGCCGAACCCCACACCGCGTCGTCGATCCGCCCGGTCTCCCGCAGCGCGTGGGCGACCTCGTGCGCCTGCCGTCCGAACTTGTACGCGACGACCGTGCCGGGCCCGCTCAGGGCGTCCTTGAGCACGGCGGCACCGGCCGTCACCGGCACCAGGGTGAGCGGCTCGGTGCCCTCGGTGAGCACGGCCCCCGAGCGGGCGGCGAGGTCCTGCATCGCGGTGATGCCGGGCACGGTCTCGATCTCCGTCCCCGGTACCAGCGCGCCGATGGTGTGCGCGAGGTAGGTGAAGGTCGAGTACACGTTGGGGTCGCCGATGGTCGCGAAGGCGACGGTCGTGTGCCGCTCCAGCAGCTCCGCGACCCGCGCGCCCGCGGCGTCCCAGGCGGCCTCGCGGCGCGCCCGGTCGGTCCGCTCGTTGAGCGCGAACACGATCCGCAGGACCTTCTCCGCGGGCACGTAGTGCAGCACGGTCGCCTCGGCGCGCCCGCGTTCCCCGGTGTCCATGACGGGCACCACGACCACCTCGGCGGCACGCAGCGCGTTGACACCCTTGACGGTCACCAGCTCCGGGTCTCCCGGGCCGACGCCGACTCCGATCAGCTTGCTGCTCATGACGTCAGGCACCTCTCCACGAACCGACGGGCGACACCGGGCACGGACGCCCAGTGCGTGTGCAGATAACTCGCGTGCACGCCTTGCTGCACGAAACCCTCGACGCGCGGGCGGGGGGCACGCACCCCCCAGGCGGGGGCCGCCCCGGCGCCGGGCTCCACGACCGTCCGGTGGAACTCGTGCCCGCGCATCCGGGTACCGGCCGCGGCGAGCACGCTGTCGGACACGGCCACGGCGTCCCGGTAGCCCAGGGTGAGCCGCTCGTCCATGCGGGCCGTGACGTCGAGCACCCCGCACATGGGCTGTCCGTCGAGCTCGCGCGAGAGATACAGCAGGCCGGCACACTCGGCGGCGACGGGCGCGCCGCCGAACGCCAGCTCGGCCACGGCCTTGCGCAACGGCTCGTTGGCGGACAACTCGGGCGCGTACACCTCGGGGAAGCCCCCGCCGATCACCAACCCACGTGTCCCCTCCGGCAGTTGCTCGTCCCGAAGCGGATCGAAGGTGACGACGTCGGCCCCCGCGGCGGTGAGCAGCTCGGCGTGCTCGGCATAGGAGAAGGTGAAAGCGGGGCCACCGGCGAGGGCGACGGTCTTCGGGCCGCCCGGTCCCAGCCCGTCCGGCGTGTGCGGACGAGGCCGTGCAGACCGAGAGCGGGGGTCCGGGGGCGCGGCTCCCAGGGCCGGGGAGGGAAGGGCCGGCGGGGGAACAACGGCCTCGGCCGCGTCCCAGGCCGCGCCGGTCAACTCACCCGCACCGCGGGCCAACGCGAACAACGCGTCCAGATCGCACCCGTGCCGCACCTGCTCGGCCATCGCCCGCACGGCGTCCACGGCGTCCGCGCGCCGCTCGGCGACGGGCACCAGCCCCAGGTGCCGGGACGGCGTGTCCACCCGCGGGGCACGCCGCAGGGCGCCGAGGACCGGCACCCCGGACGCGTCCAGCGCCTCCCGCAGCATCTCCTCGTGCCGGTCGGACCCCACCTTGTTGAGGATCACCCCCGCGACCCGCACCCCGGGATCCCAGGAGGCGAACCCGTGCACCAGCGCGGCCACGGACCGCGACTGCGACGAGGCGTCGACCACCAGCACCACCGGCGCCCGCAGCAGCTTCGCCACCTGGGCCGTGGACGCCAGCTCCCCCTGCCCGGCCGCCCCGTCGTACAGCCCCATCACACCCTCGACGACGGCGAGATCGCACCCCCGCGCGCCGTGCGCGAACAGCGGCGCGATCAACTCCGTACCGCACAGGTACGCGTCGAGGTTGCGCCCCGCACGTCCGGTCGCGAGCGTGTGGTAGCCGGGGTCGATGTAGTCGGGCCCCACCTTGTGCGGGGACACGGCGAGCCCCCGCGCGGTGAAGGCCGCCATCAGCCCCGTGGCGACGGTGGTCTTGCCGCTGCCCGAGGAGGGCGCGGCGATGACCAGCCGGGGGACGGACCTCACCACTCGATGCCCCTCTGGCCCTTCTGGCCGGCGTCCATCGGATGCTTGACCTTCGACATGTCGGTCACCAGATCCGCGGCCCCGACCAGCTTCTCGGGGGCGTTGCGTCCGGTGATCACGACATGCTGGGTCCCGGGCCGCTCCCGCAGGACCGAGACCACCTCGTCCACGTCCACCCACCCCCAGTGCAGGGGGTACGCGAACTCGTCGAGGACGTACAGCCGGTACGTCTCTGCCGCGAGGTCCCGCTTGACCTGCTCCCAGCCCTCCCGGGCCTTCTCCTCGTTGGTCGAGTTGTCACCCTGGATGCCGCGCTGCACCCAGGACCAGCCCTCGCCCATCTTGTGCCAGTCGACGGACCCGCCCTCACCGCTGGCGCCCAGCACCCGCAGCGCGTTCTCCTCGCCGACCTTCCACTTCGCCGACTTGACGAACTGGAACACCCCGATGGGCCACCCCTGGTTCCAGGCGCGCAGCGCGAGCCCGAAGGCGGCGGTGGACTTCCCCTTGCCCACGCCCGTGTGCACCACGAGCAGCGGACGGTTGCGCCGCTGACGTGTCGTCAGTCCGTCGTCCGGTACGACACTCGGCTGCCCCTGCGGCATTACGCGGCCCTCCTCGAAGTTCCCTGCACCTCGCGCACGAGCCCGGCGATGGAGTCGGCGCGCAGCTCGTCCAACGTCACGGCGGTCCCGCCCAGTTCGTCCGCGAGCCGTCCCGCGAGGCCCAGCCGCACCGGCCCGGTCTCGCAGTCGACGACCACGGACGCGAGCCCGTCGGCCGCGAACAGCCGCGCGGCGCGCCCCGCGAGCGCGACCGGTTCGGGGCCGCCCGTGGCCCGGCCGTCGGTGACCACGACGACCAGGGGCCGGCGCGCCGCGTCCCGCAGCCGCTCGACCCGCAGCACCTCGTGCGCGCGCAGCAGCCCGGCCGCCAGCGGCGTCCGCCCGCCCGTGGGCAGCGACTCCAGCCGCGCGGCGGCCGCATCCACCGAGGACGTGGGCGGCAGCGCGACCTCGGCGGCGGAGCCCCGGAAGGTCACCAGACCGACCTTGTCCCGCCGCTGGTAGGCGTCGAGCAGCAGCGACAGCACCGCACCCTTCACGGCGCCCATCCGCTGCCGCGCCGCCATCGACCCGGAGGCGTCCACCACGAACAGCACGAGGTTGCCCTCCCGCCCCTCACGGGTGGCCTGGCGCAGATCGTCCCGCCGTACGACCAGACCGGGCCCCGAGCGTCCGCGTGCCCGCTGGTGCGGCGCCGCCGCCCGTACGGTCGCCGCCAGGTGCAGCTTGGTGAGCGTGCCCCGGGGCCGCCGCGACCCGGTCGTCCGGCCGTGCTCGGTCCGCGCCCGGGAACGCCGGCCGGCCGCGCCCTCACCCAGACCGGGCACGCTCAGCATCTTCGTCCGGAAGGGCTCGGCGGCCCGCACCGGGGACTGCTCACCGGCGCCCTGCCCGGCCGGCGCACGTCCGTCCTGCGAGGGCTCGCCCTGTGCCGGGACGTCACCGGAGGGTGCGTCGCCCTCCGGCCCGTCGTCCTGCGGAGGCTGCCCGCCCCCGCCGGGACCGTCCGGGTCAGGGTCGGGTTCCGTGTCGGGGTCGGGGTCGGGTTCGGGATCGTCGTCGGAGCCGCCGAACTCCTCCAGCGTCTCGTCGAGTTTGTCCTCGTCGAGCCCCGGAGCGTCGAAGGGGTTGCGCCGGCGCCGGTGCGGCAGCGCGAGCAGCGCCGCCTGCCGTACGTCCTCGGGCAGCACCTCGGTGCGCCCCGCCCAGGCGGCCAGCGCGGTCGCGGTCCGGGCCATCACGATGTCGGCCCGCATACCGTCCACCTCGAACGCGGCACAGGTCGCCGCGATCTGGCGCAGCGCCGCGTCCCCGAGCCGCACCGACGGCAACAGCCCGCGCGCCGCCGCGATCCGCGCCCGTACCGCGGACTCCTCGTCGGCCCACCGCGCGGCGAAACCGTCCGGATCGTCGTCGTAGGCGAGCCTGCGCCGGACGACCTCGACCCGCTGGTCGGGTTCCCGGGAGGCCGCGACCTCGACGGTCAGCCCGAACCGGTCGAGCAACTGCGGCCGCAGCTCGCCCTCTTCGGGGTTCATGGTCCCGACCAGCAGGAAGCGGGCCGCGTGCCGGACCGAGACGCCCTCCCGCTCGACGTACGAGGCACCCATCGCCGCCGCGTCCAGCAGCAGGTCGACCAGGTGGTCGTGGAGGAGGTTGACCTCGTCCACGTACAGGATCCCGCGGTGCGCGTCGGCCAGCAGGCCCGGCTCGAAGGCCTTCACGCCCTCCGAGAGCGCCCGCTCGATGTCGAGCGCGCCGACGAGCCGGTCCTCGGAGGCACCGACGGGCAGCTCGACCGTACGGGCCGGCCGGGACAGGTACGGGCCGCCGTCGTGCGGCCCGTCCGGGCACGCGGGATCCGGTGCGTCGGGATCGCACGAGAAGCGGCACCCGGCGACGACGTCCACCTCCGGCATGAGCACGGACAGCGCGCGCACGGCCGTCGACTTGGCGGTGCCCTTCTCGCCGCGGACCAGCACACCGCCCACCGCCGGCGAGACGGCGTTCAGCAGCAGCGCGAGCCGCAGGTCGTCCTGGCCGACCACGGCCGTGAACGGGAACGGGGTACTCACTGGTCGTCGCCCTCCAAGTCGCCTTCGAGCTCCAGATAGGTGGCGCGCAGCCGCTCCAGCGTGTCCGCGTCCGGCTCGGCCCACAGCCCCCGGTCGGCGGCCTCCAGCAGCCGTTCGGTGATCCCGCGCAGCGCCCACGGGTTGGACTTCTTCATGAAGTCCTGGTTCTCCGCGTCGAAGACGTACTCCGCGCTGAGCTTCTCGTACATCCAGTCGTCCACGACCCCGGCCGTGGCGTCGTAGCCGAAGAGGTAGTCGACGGTCGCCGCCATCTCGAAGGCCCCCTTGTAGCCGTGCCGGCGCATCGCCGCCATCCAGCGCGGGTTGACCACCCGGGCGCGGAAGACACGGTGCGTCTCCTCCCCGAGCGTGCGGGTCCTCACCTGGTCGGGCACGGCCGAGTCACCGACGTACGCCTCCGGGCTCGCGCCCGTCAGATGGCGCACCATGGCCACCATGCCACCGTGGTACTGGAAGTAGTCGTCCGCGTCGACGAGGTCGTGCTCGCGGGTGTCGACGTTCTTCGCCGCCACCGCGATGCGCCGGAACGCGGTCTCCATGTCGCCGCGCGCCGCCCGGCCGTCCAGACCCCGCCCGTAGGCGTAGCCGCCCCACACCGCGTACACCTCGGCGAGGTCGGCGTCGGAGCGCCAGTTGCGGGCGTCGATCAGCGGCAGCAGACCGGCCCCGTAGGCACCCGGCTTGGAGCCGAAGATGCGCGAGGTGGCGCGCCGCCGGTCGCCGTGCGCGGCGGTGTCCTCGTCGGCGTGCGCGCGGACGTAGTTGACGTCTGCGGCCTCGTCCAGCTCGGCCACCGCCCGCACCGCGTCGTCGATGAGACCGACCACGTGCGGGAACGCGTCCCGGAAGAAGCCGGAGATGCGCACCGTGACGTCGATGCGCGGCCGGCCCAGTTCCTCGGGGGGGACGATCTCGAAACCGGTCACCCGGCGCGAGGCGTCGTCCCAGACCGGGCGGCAGCCCAGCAGCGCCAGGATCTCCGCGATGTCGTCGCCCTGGGTGCGCATCGCGGACGTGCCCCAGACCGTCAGACCGACGGACTTCGGGTACGCGCCGGTGTCCTGCAGATACCGCTGTACCAGCGAGTCGGCGAGCGACTGCCCGACCTCCCAACTCAGCCTGGACGGAATCGCCTTGGGGTCGACCGAGTAGAAGTTGCGGCCGGTCGGCAGGACGTTCACCAGCCCGCGGGTCGGCGAGCCCGACGGACCTGCCGGGACGTAACCGCCGTCCAGGGCCCGCAGGATGTGGGTGATCTCGTCCGTCGTCCGGGCCAGCCGCGGTACGACCTCGCGGCAGGCGAACTCCAGCACCGCGACGGCGTCCGGGAGTTCGGTGCCCAGCTCCTCACGCACCAGAGCGGGCACGGCCGCGCCGTCCCAGCCGCGTTCCTCCATGCCCTCGGCCGCGCGGCGGCACAGCTGCTCCAGCAGGTCGATCGCGTCGGCGCCCGTCCGCGCCGGGCCTCCGACGAGGTCCGTCAGTTCCGCCGGCACCTTCACCGGCGCGCCGGGCTCGCTCAGCAGCTCCTTCTCGGACAGCCCGAAGTACCCGGCGAGAGCGGCCCGCAGACCCGGCAGCGCGTTCGCGGCACCACCCCACACCTGGGAGGCGCGCAGCACCGCCAGGACCAGGTTGACCCGCGGCTCGGCCTCCGGTCCGCCGCCCAGGATGTGCAGGCCGTCCCTGATCTGCACGTCCTTGATCTCGCAGAGATAGCCGTCGATGTGCATCACGAACGCGTCGAAGTCGCCGTCGTCCGGCTGGTCGTCGACGTGCAGGTCGTGGTGGAGCTCGGCCGCCTTGACGAGCGTCCAGATCTGCGCGCGGACCGCCGGGGCCTTCGTCGGGTCCAGGTCGGAGACGAGGGCGTACTCGTCGAGGAGCTGCTCCAGCTTGGCGAGGTCGCCGTAGGTGTCGGCGCGCGCCATCGGCGGCACCAGGTGGTCGACGACGGTGGCGTGCCCGCGCCGCTTGGCCTGGGTGCCCTCGCCCGGGTCGTTGACGATGAAGGGGTAGACGAGCGGGAGTTCACCGAGCACGGCGTCGGGCGCGCAGCCGCTGCTGAGCCCGAGTCCCTTGCCGGGCAGCCACTCCATCGTGCCGTGCTTGCCCATGTGCACGACGGCGTCCGCGCCGAAGCCGCCCTGGGAGGGCGTCGCCTCCAGCCAGCGGTAGGCGGCCATGTAGTGGTGCGACGGCGGCATGTCCGGGTCGTGGTAGATCGCGATCGGGTTCTCGCCGAAGCCGCGGGGCGGCTGGATCATCACGACGACGTTCCCGAACCGCAGGGACGCCAGGACGATGTCGTCGCCGTCCACGTACAGGTTGCCCGGCGGTTCGCCCCACGCCTCCAGCATGCCGTTGCGCAGCCCGGGGTCGAGCCGGTCGAACCACGCGCGGTAGTCGGCGAGCGGCACCCGCGCCGGTGCGGAGGCGAGTTGCTCCTCGGTGAGCCACTCGACGTCGTGGCCGCCGGCGGCGATGAGACGGTGGATCAACTCGTCGCCGTTGTCCGGGTATTCGGTGAGGGAGTACCCGGCGTCCCGCAGCGCGTCCAGCACCCGTACGGCGGAGGCGGGCGTGTCGAGGCCCACCGCGTTGCCGACCCGTGAGTGCTTGGTCGGATAGGCGGTGAAGACGAGCGCGAGCTTCTTCTCCGCGTTCGGCTTGTGCTTCAACCGGGCGTGCCGTACGGCGATTCCGGCGACGCGCGCGGCCCGTTCGGGATCGGCCACGTACACCGGGACGTCGTCGGGGCCCTGCTCCTTGAAGGAGAACGGCACGGTGATGAGCCGCCCGTCGAACTCCGGGATGGCGACCTGCATCGCCGCGTCCATGGGGGAGAGGGCGGCGTCCGACTCGTCCCAGGCGCGCTTCGACGAGGTCAGACAGAGTCCCTGGAGCACGGGGATGTCGAGGTCGGCCAGCGCGCCGATGTCCCAGGCCTCGTCGTCGCCGCCCGCGGAGGCCTCCGCGGCGTGCGTGCCGCCCGCCGCGAGCACGGTGGCGACCAGCGCGTCGGTCCTGCCGAGGATCTCGTACAGGCCGCTGTCGGCGCCGCGCAGTGAACCGCAGTACACCGCCAGGGCGTTGGCGCCACGTGCCTCGATCGCGTCGCACAGGGTGTCGACGAAGGCCGTGTTGCCGGCCAGGTGGTGGGCGCGGTAGAAGAGCACACCGACGGTCGGGCGGCCCTCGGTGAAGGCACGCTCGCCGTGCACGCCGTACTCGGGCATCGCGCGCGGTTCCTCGAAGCCCTCGCCGGTGAGCAGCACGGTGTCGGAGAGGAAACGGGCCAGTTCGGTGAGGTTCTCCGGGCCGCCCTCGACCAGATAGCGCAGCGCCTCGGCCACCACACCGGCCGGTACCGACGAATCGGCCATCAGCTCGGCGTCGGGGACGGTCTCGCCGCCGAGCAGCACGGTGGGGACACCGGACGCCTTGAGGAAGGCCAGGCCGTCCTCCCAGGCCCGCTTGCCGCCGAGGAGCCGTACGACGGCGAGGTCGGCGCCCTCGACGAGCGCGGGGAGTTCGTCCGTGACGTCCACGCGGGTCGGATTGCCGATCCGGTAGGCGGCGCCGGAGGCACGGGCCGCCAGCAGATCGGTGTCGGCGGTCGACAACAACAACACTGTGCTCATGCGGGCGCTCCCGGTGGAATGAAAGGCAGTCCTTGCGGCGCGCCCGACTCGATGAGCCGCCACAGCGCGTCCGTGTCCGCGTGTTCCTCGATCAGATCGCCGAGCCGGTCCAGCTGCTCCTCGCGCAGCGCCCCGAACGACGTGTCGGCGGCCGGTACGAAGCGGCGGCCCGCGGCGGCCGCCACCTCGCGCAGGAAGGCACGCCGGAAGCCGTCCGACTCCAGCGAGCCGTGCCAGTGGGTACCCCAGACGGCACCCACCCGGCACCCGTCCAAGAAGGGCTCGCCACCGGTGACTTCGGCGACGCCGTGATGGATCTCGTACCCCTCGACGTGTTCCCCGAGCGCCTCGCCGGCCGGGCGGGTGAGGGTCTTCTCGCGCGCGAACCGCACGCGGACGGGGAGGAGTCCGAGCCCGTCGACATGTCCGGCCCGCGACTCGACCTCGTCCTCGATATGGTCCCCGAGGAGCTGGAAGCCGCCACAGATCCCCAGCACCGGGCGGCCCTCGGCGGCCCGCCGGGCGAGCGCGTCCGCGAGGCCCCGCTCGCGCAGCCACGCCAGCGCCTTCACGGTGCCCCGGGTCCCGGGCACGACGACCAGGTCCGCGTCGGCGAGTTCCGCGGCCCGGTCCACGAACCGCACGACGACGCCGGGTTCGGCGGCCAGCGCGTCCACGTCCGTGAAGTTGGACATCAGCGGGACCGCGCAGACCGCGACGCGCAGGACGTCCTCGCCGACGGGCCCGGCGACCGCGGACTCCCGCACGGCACCCCGAAGCGATACACGCAGGCCGTCCTCCTCGTCGATCCCGAGGCCGTGTCGGAAGGGCAGGACCCCGTACGTACGGCGTCCGGTGAGGCCCTTCAGCATGTCGAGTCCGGGTTCCAACAGGCTGACGTCGCCACGGAACTTGTTGACCAGGAACCCGGCGACGAACTCCTGGTCCTCGCGGGACAGCAGCGCGACCGTCCCGAAGAACGAGGCGAACACGCCGCCGCGGTCGATGTCGCCGACGACGAGCACGGGCAGCCGCGCGTTGCGCGCGATCCCCATGTTCACGATGTCGGTCCGCCGCAGATTGATCTCGGCAGGACTGCCGGCCCCCTCACAGATCACCGCGTCATACGTGCCCCGCAACTCGGCGAGGCAGTCCAGCACGGTGCCCAGGAGCTGTCGCTGCCGGCCGCCGTGGTAGCCGCGGGCCGTCATCTCGCCCACCGGCCTGCCCATGAGCACGACCTGACTGCTCCGGTCACTGCCCGGCTTGAGCAGCACGGGGTTCATGAGCGCGGTCGGTTCCACCCGCGCGGCCTGTGCCTGCATGGCCTGCGCGCGCCCGATCTCGGCGCCCTCGCGGGTCACGAAGGAGTTCAGGGACATGTTCTGTGCCTTGAAGGGCGCGACCTTGACGCCCTGGCGCACCAGCCACCGGCAGATCCCGGCGGTCACGACGCTCTTGCCGGCGTCGGAGGTGGTTCCGGCGACGAGGAGACCGCCACTCATGTCGTACGCCCCTTCGTGAGAGGTCCCTTGGCGAGCAGCCGCCCGGCCAGCAGCCGCCCCGCGGCACTCACGCCGAGGGCGAGCCAGCCGACGCGCCGCGACAGCCGTACGGCCCGTTCGATGTCGCCGACGCGCACGGCACGTCCGCCGTCGTTGAGGACGGGCCGGTGCTCGACCCGGCCGCCGTACGAGAGGGTCCCGCCGAGCCGTACCCCGAGTGATCCGGCGAACGAGGCTTCCACGGGCCCGGCGTTGGGGCTCGGATGCCGGTGGGCGTCGGCGCGCCAGGCGCGCACCGCCCCGCGCGGGTCGTCGCCGGCGACGGCGGCGAGCGCCGCGGTCAGCCGTGCTCCCGGCCAGCCCGCGACGTCGTCGAGGCGCGCGGAGGCCCAGCCGTAGCGCAGGTACCTGGCGGATCTGTGCCCGACCATGGCGTCCAGCGTGTTCACGGCGCGGAACGCGACCAGTCCGGGCACACCGCCGACGGCTCCCCACACCAGGGCGCCCACCACGGCGTCGGAGGTGTTCTCGGCGACGGACTCGACGACGGCCCGCGCGATGCCGCCGTGGTCCAGTGCCCGGGGGTCGCGCCCGCACAGGTGCGGCAGCCGCGCGCGGGCGGCCTCGACGTCACCGGAGCCGAGCGCGGCACCGACCGCCCGCGCCTCGCGCCCGAGGGAGGTGCCCCCGACGACGGCCCAAGTGGCGGCGGCCGTCAGGGCGATGGAGGCGGCAGGGGAACGGCGTACGCCACGGCCCGCGAGCGCGGCGAGCGCACCGGCGCCGCCGACACAGACGGTGGTGTGCAGCGCCCCCCAGCCGCGGTGGTCGCGCCACAGCATCCGCTCCACGGCTCCGGCGGTCCGCCCGAACGCGGCGACCGGGTGACCCCGGCGGGGATCGCCGAGCAGCAGGTCGCCGAGGAGGCCGGTGGCGGCGCCGTACGCGAAGACGCGATCGGCACGCACGGGGTCAGCCCGCCGTGGGGTGAAGTGGAACCCTCGTACTCAACAAGACCCGCAACGGGCAGCCGCGCATGGCGATATGTCCTCACTCAGGGTGTCCGCGCCCTGGTTCGACGAGACCGGCGGGGAGAGTTCCTGGCTCCCGGGGAGTTCCTTCCCCGGTCACAGTGGCGGGACCGCGCCGGATTCACACCGGCTTCCTCTTCTGTCGCCGTACTTGGCTCCGGCAGTCCACCACGGGTTGCAGGACCCGTCAACTTGCCGTTGACCTGCGAGGGGAGAGTGTGCGAAGGCCCACATGGCGAGGGCCGGGGCAGGACGCGCGCGGGGGTGCGGGAGGGCATACGCGTGGGGTGCGGGACGGCGATCCGTCCCGCACCCCACGTGAAGTGATGCCCGTATCAGGCTGTTTGCCGGAGACGGTCACCGCAGCGCCGTCACCGGCGCGCGGTCACTTGCCGACGATGAGATAGATCCCGTACGCCACCGCCGCCGCGCACGCGGCGAAGCAGACGTACGCGCCGGTGACCGCGAGAGTGGCCGAACCGCCCTGGGCGGACGCGGACTCGCGCTTGGTGAGGCCGACGATGCCGAGGGTGAAGAGGCCGACGAGGGCCACGGTGACCACGAGGCTGACTCCGAAGACGGAGCCGAGGGCTGCCCAGTCGATGTTCATGCTGTTCTGTCCTTACACCGTGGCCGGGCGGGTGGGCTCCGCGTCCGGGGACGGGATGGTGGTCTTCAGATCGCCGGACAGGTCGCCGGTGACGAGGCCCGCGGGCGGCGGGGTGACCGCGGCCATCGCGGTGGTGACGATGCCGGCCGGCTCGGCGGCGGCGTCGTTGACGTTGTCGACGGTGACCGGCTGACGCCGGGAGAGCGTCCGGATGACGCCGGCGCCGGCGACCAGCAGCGCGCCGGTGAGGACGATGCCCCAGGTGCCCTGCTTGGTCAGGAACTCGGCGGCGGCACCGGCCAGTCCGGCGGCCGGCAGGGTCAGGCCCCAGGCGACGAACATCCGGGTCGCGGTCGACCAGCGGACGACACCGCCCTTGCGGCCGAGGCCCGAGCCCATCACGGCACCGGAGCAGACCTGGGTGGTGGAGAGGGAGAAGCCGATGTGGGAGGAGGCCAGGATGGCCGTCGCGGCGCTGGTCTGGGCGGCGAAGCCCTGCTGCGGCGCGAGGTCGGTCAGCCCCTTGCCCATCGTGCGGATGATGCGCCAGCCGCCCAGGTAGGTGCCGAGCGCGATGGCGGTACCGGCCGAGACGATGACCCAGGTGGGAGGGTTCGAGCCGGGGGCGATCACACCACCGGTGACCAGGGCGAGGGTGATGATGCCCATCGTCTTCTGCGCGTCGTTCGTGCCGTGCGCCAGCGAGACCAGGCCGGCCGAGGCGATCTGCCCGGCGCGGTAGCCCTTGGCGGTCGCCCGCTGGTCGGTGCGTCCGCTGATCCGGTACGTCAGCCGGGTGGCCAGCATCGCGGCGAGTCCGGCCACGATGGGCGCGGCGACCGCGGGGAGCAGCACCTTGGTGACGACGGTCGAGCCGTTCACCGACGACCAGCCGGCCGACATGACCGCGGCGCCGATCAGACCGCCGAACAGCGCGTGGGAGGAACTGGAGGGCAGGCCCAGGAGCCAGGTCAGCAGATTCCAGAGGATGGCGCCGACGAGCGCCGCGAAGATCACTTCGGTACGTATGCCCGATTCGTTGATGAGTCCACCGGAGATCGTCTTGGCGACCTCCACGGAGAGGAACGCACCGACGAGATTCAGCACGGCGGACATGGCCACCGCCGTCTTGGGCTTCAGAGCGCCGGTCGAGATGGTCGTCGCCATCGCGTTGGCAGTGTCGTGGAAACCGTTCGTGAAATCGAACACGAGAGCGGTGACGATCACGATTCCGAGGAGGAGCGTGATGTGTTCCATTTACCCAGGCTTCTTCTTGACGTCAGTGGCAGGTGGACCGTAGGCAACCTGAGTGAACGGAAGATGAACTGAGGCAGGATTAGGGGTGTATCGAAGCACGGATCACCCCTCCGCTTGCGCCGGTATGGATGCCGGAGAGGTGACCCGTTGTTCGAACGAAGGCGGAATATCGGGCTCCGCTAACCCTTCGCGAGCCTCTTCAGCCGGGCCATGGATCCGTTGAAGAGATTCTGGTCACCCGGCAGGGTCCCCTTGTTGTCGTACTGCCAGAACGTCCAGGTCGACCAGCCGCCCGGCAGTGCGCCGGTGTCCGCGGCGTCGTAGCGGGCCAGCCAGAGGGGGTGGTCCGCGGCGAAGGCGCGGCTGTCCCCGGTGCAGGTGTTCCACCAGTGGGCGGTCGTGTAGATCACCGGGCGGCGGCCCGTCTCCTGTTCGAGCTCGTCGCTGAAGTCCTGGATCCAGTTCACGAGCCCGGCCTTGGTCATGCCGTAACACTTGTGCTTGCTGTACGGGTTGTACTCGATGTCGAGCGCGGGCGGCAGCGTCCGGCCGTCGGCCTGCCAGGCGCCCCCGTTGCGTACGAAGTACTCGGCCTGGGTGGCGCCGGACGACTTGTCCGGCATCGCGAAGTGGTAGGCGCCGTGGAGGATCCCCGCGTCGAACGCCCCGTTGTACTGCTGGTCGAAATAGGGGTTGCGGTACGTGTGGGACTCGGTGGCCTTCACGTAGACGAACCGGGCGCCCTTCGCCCTCGCCCGCTGCCAGTCGACGTACTTCTGGTGCGAGGAGACGTCATGGCCCCTGGGCGCACCGGCCGCGGCGGCCGGCGCACCGGCGAGCGCGGTTCCGGTGAGGGTGAGCGCCGCCATGGCGGCGCTCACCGCGAGGGCGCGGGCGAGGGTGTGGGCGTGGCGACGGAACGGCAGGTGACCACGGGCCATGTTTCCCCCCGGAATGGCGTCGTGCACGGTGAATCCCCCAGAGGTTAGTGGAAGATCATTCAATACATGTCGATCACCGGCCAATTGCTTCAAAGAGATGATGTGTCTATATATGCACCCTTATGGGTGCACGCCTTCCGCTCAAAAGTGCCCTCCCCGCCACCCGGTCGACGTCCGTCCTGGCAGGATCGCGGGCATGGCGGAGCGGCGGCGGGACGCGCGGGACGTGGGGGAGGGCGCACGCGGTGCGCGGGCGCGGGAGGTGGCGGACGCGTGGGGCGAACTCGTCGCGACGGCCCGCCGGACGGTGGCCGACGGGCTGGTCGTCGGAACCTCGGGCAACGTCTCCGTACGGGTCGGCGACACGGTCCTGGTCACGCCGACCGGGGTGCCCTATGACCGGCTCACGCCCGACGGCGCCGTCGGGGTCGGCCTCGACGGCCGGCAGACCCTCGGCGACCTCCGCCCCACCAGCGAACTGCCGATGCATCTGGCGGTCTACCGCGCCACCGGCGCGCGCGCCGTCGTCCACACCCACGCCCCGCACGCGACGGCGGTGTCCACCCTCGTGACCGAGCTTCCCCTGGTCCACTACATGGCGGGCGCCCTCGGTGGACCTGTCCGTGTCGCCCCTTATGCGACGTATGGAACGCCCGAGTTGGCCGAGAACATGCTCCAGGCGCTGACCCGGCGCACGGCCTGCCTCCTCCAGAACCACGGCACCGTCGCGTACGGAGACTCCCTGGACCAGGCGTACGACCGCACCGCCCAGTTGGAGTGGATGTGCCGCGTGTGGCTCCTGGCGTCGTCCGTACCGGGACTGTCGCCCGCGCTGCTGTCACGGGAACAGCTGAGGGAGGCGGGGGAGCGGCTGCGGGAGTACGGCCAGCCCGGCCCGGACGCGGACGGCGTGCCCGTCGCGTAGCGGGCGCCGCGGGGCCGTGCCGCTTCACCGCGGGGCTGTGTCGCTCCGCCGCGGTTCCGCGGGACCCCCGTCTCCGGTCCCGGACGAGGGAGCCGTCGGGCCGCGCTCCCGCTGGCCGACAACGGGATGCGCCGTGAGACTGAATCCGTGCGTACTGCCAAAGCGACGGCCGCGGCCGTCACCCTAGCCCTGGCCGCGAGCGCGGCCTCCGTGGCGGTGGGACGGTTCGCCAGCGACGCCGCGCTCAAGGTGTCGCCCGGCCGGCCCCTGCCCACCGAGCCGCGGCTGACCGTGCACGCCACGGCCCCGGGCCGGATCACGCTCACCCGTGCCCTGGCCTCCCGGCGACCGGGAACGTACGGACTGGCCGGCGACGGCTCGCACGCGGTCGTCGGCCCGGTCCTGGAGAACGCGCCCCACACCGCCGACACGGTCGTACGCCGCCTCGAACACGTCACCCACGGAACCCTGCGGCCCGGCGACCGGGTCTGGCTCACCCCGAACCTGTACGTCGGCAACCCGAGCACCGCGCTCGGCCTCGACCACGCCGACGTGGACGTGCCCGGCGAGCTGGGCCCGCTGCCCGCCTGGTTCGTGCCCGGCGTCCGCGACACCTGGGTGATCACCGTCCACGGCCTGGGTGCCACCCGGGAACTCCCGATGAACGTGATGCGGTTCCTGCACCGCAGCCGGCTCCCCGTCCTCGACCTCGCCTACCGGGGAGACGTCGGCGCGCCCCGTCCCCCGGACGGCCTCGGCCACCTCGGCGAGACCGAGTGGCGCGACCTGGACGCCGCGCTGCGTTACGCGGTCCGCTACGGCGCCGCGCAGGTCGTCCTGTACGGCTGGTCCACCGGCGCCACGATGGCCCTGCGCACCGCCGCCCACTCCGCCCTGCGGGACCGGATCGCCGGGCTGGTCCTGGACTCCCCCGTCCTCGACTGGGAAGCCACGCTGCGCGCTCTCGCCACCGCCCGCCACACCCCGAGAGCCCTGCTGCCGCTCGCGGTCCGGGCCGCCCAGGGCCGCACCGGACTGCACGGCGACCGCACCTGGCAGGCCGCCGATCCCGACCGGCTCCAGGTGCCCACGCTGGTGCTGCACGGACCGGACGACGTCCTCGCCCCCTGGGGCCCCTCGCGCCGTCTCGCCCGGCGCCGCCCGGACCTGGTGACCCTGCACACGGTCGCGCAGGCCCCGCACGGCGCCCTGTGGAACGCCGACCCCACGGAGTACGAAGAGGTCCTGCGCCGCTTCCTGACCCCCCTGATGTAGGGACCCGGCCTGACGCACGAGAACCGGTGACCGCCGCCCCGGCACACGGCGCCACTCCTTCCGCCCGGCGTCCGGGCGCGCTGTGCCACCCCTCCCGCACGGCGCCCCGCCGAAGGCACCGGCAGGCTTCCGGTTCGGATCGGACCAACTCGCGCCGCGCCCCGCGCACAGGTGTCGAGCCCCCGCAAAACCCCGTGCATTGGCCACTCCTGTCGCCTGCTGTGACATTCCGTTTGGGTTTTCGGACCGCCAACCGGAAGACTGCACCTGTGACGTCCCGTAACCCGCGCGACTCCAGGCTCCGACTCGTCCGCCCGCGGCCCCTGGCTGCCGCCCCCCGAGCGGTGACCCAGCGCAGCTCGCGCCGACCCGCACCCCGGCCCCCCGAGGGCACCCCGCCGCCGGCGGAACTCGCCCGCATGGCGCGCGCCGGCCTCGCCGACGCGGCCCGCGTCGCCCGCTGGGCCGACTCCATGCTCGGCCCGGGACGCGACGGCGCGACCCCCGACGACAAGGGCACCCTCTCCGAAGCAACCGCCGAACGGGCCGCCGAGGAGTTGGGCCTGACCCCGGCTCAGGTCCGCGCGGACTGGGACACCGCACGCCTCGCGGGCCTGGTCGAGGTGCACGGCGACATCGCCCGCCCCGGCTGGCGGCTGCGCGCCTGGAACCGCGACGACAGCGCCGTCCTGCGCGGCTGGGTCGCCCTCTTCGACGCCTGGTCGCTCGCCCATCCGGAGCCCGCCGACCGTGAGGCGTCCGCCGTCGCCGAGGTCGTCTCCGCGATGCCGCAGGTGCTCTCCTTCCTCCAGCTCTCCGCCGGGCCCGTCCCCGTGGAGCAGCTCCTCGACCTCCTCGAACAGCGGGTCACGGAGCTGCGCACCGAGCGCTGCGAGATCCCCTACGGCCCCCAGCCGGAGCCCGCCCCGGAGACCGCCGCGCCCCCGGACGCGGACGCCCCGCTCGCCCCTCTCCTCGACTGGGCCCTGCACGCCCTCGCCGCCGTGGGAGCGCTCACCGGCGCCGACGGGCAGGCCACCCTCACCCCGCTCGGCAGCTGGGCGGTCTGGGTCAAGCTGGAGCAGATCTGCGTCGCGGCGCAGAGCCCCGCCGGGAACATCGAGCAGCCCGCCGCGGACATGCTCCGCGGCTGCGCCCAACTGCGCCCGAACGCGGCCCGCGCCGAGTACCGCGCGTGGCTCGCCGCCCGCCCCGTCGGCAGCGCCGTCACCGAACTTCTGGCGGCCGCCCGCGGCGAGGACGCCCTCACCCGCGGTCTCGCCTTCGAGGCCCTGCGGGTGGTCGGCGCCCCGGCCGAACCCGATGTGCGCTCCGCGGCCGAGGAGAGCTGGCTGCGCCCCTACGCCCTGCTCTGGCTCGCCGAGCACGACGGCCACGACCCGGAGGACGCCCACGAGGTGCTCACCCGTGAGGAGTCCACCTGGCTGTGGGTCGACACCGCCGCCGCGGTCGCCGACCACGGCGAGGCGCCGCTCCTCGTGCGCCACCTGGAGTCCGCCGTGCAGCCGACCGTGCCCGCGCTCCTCGACGAGGTGCGCGCCGTCGGGCACCCCCGCACCGTCCAGGTCCTGGTCGCGCTCGCGGCCGCGCACCCCGACCCGGCGCTCGCCAAGGCCGTTCGCCGGGCCGCCTTCCAGGTGCACACCGGAGGGAGCTGAGCGGCGCCGCCGGGCCGTGCGGCCCTAGGCGCCGGTCTCCGGCGCGTACGTGCCGAAGCTCCAGATGTTGCCCTCGGCGTCACGGGCCAGATAGTCCCGCGAGCCGTAGTCCTGGTCGGTCGGGGGCATCAGGATCTCCGCGCCGTGGTCCACCGCGCGCCGGTGGTGTGCGTCGACGTCGTCCACCACCACGTACACCCCGGTGGGGCCTGCGCCCTTCATCGCGGTGTCGAAGACCCCGCCGCGGCCCTTGGAACCGAGCATCACCGCTCCGGTGCCCTGGACCAGCTCGGCGTGCATCACCGTGCCGTCCTCGCTCTCGTACACCGACAGCTCGGTGAAGCCGAAGGCCTCCGTGAGCTGCCTGATCGCCGCCTTCGCGTCCGCGTACAGCAGTGTCGGGTAGATGCTCGGACGTCCGCCGTCCATGCCCGCCATACCGACCACTCCTTCTCGTCCCGCCGTCGGAATGTGACCTGACCCACAGTCTCGCACCGGCCACTGACAACGCCCCCGCGGTCGGGACCGGGCCGTCAGCGGAAGGTGTTGCACTGCGCCATGTCGCCGGTGCGGTAGCCCTGGTAGAACCACTGCTGCCGCTGCGCGGCCGAGCCGTGCGTCCAGGTCTCGGGCGTCACCCGGCCCTGGAACCTCTCCTGGATCCGGTCGTCGCCGACGGCCGCCGCCGCGTCCAGCCCGTCGCGGATGTCGGCCGCGGTGAGACTGCTGAGCAGCGGCCTGCCCGTCGACGGGTCCTTCGTCGTCGTCGCGTGGTGCGCCCACACCCCGGCGTAGCAGTCGGCCTGAAGCTCCAGCTTCACCGAGTTGCTCGTGGCGCCGGAGACGCCGTCCTGGGCCTTGCCCAGCGTTCCCATCAGGTCCTGCACGTGGTGCCCGTACTCGTGCGCCACCACGTACGCCTGCGCGAACGGACCGCCGCTGGAGCCGAACTTGGTCCGCAGGTCGTCGAAGAAGCCCAGGTCCACGTAGACCTTGCGGTCGGCGGGGCAGTAGAAGGGCCCGACGGCCGAGGTCGCGGTGCCGCACGCGGTCGCCACCCGGTTGCTGAAGAAGACGGTCGGCGAACCGGTGTACACACCGCCGCGCCGCGCGAACTCCTGCGTCCAGAAGTCCTGCACGCTGTTGACCACCGCCACGACGCGGCAGTCCTCCTTGGCGTTCGCGTCCCGCCCCGTCCGGCACGTCTCCTTGATCTGGTCGAGCGAGGAGGAGGTCGCCGCGGGATGGTCGCCGCCGGAGGAGAGCCCGAGCTGGTCGGGTCCCACGCCGAAGAACAGCCCGAGCAGCAGCGCGACCAGGCCGGCGATACCGCCGCCGACGGTCGCCCGTCCACCGGGGATCCGGCTGCCGCGCGCATCCTGCACCTCGGAGGTGTCCAGGTCGGCGTCGTCGTCGAACTGCATGGGCGCACCATCCTCCGCGTACGGCCGCGTACATCGCTCAGTGCCGCCATCCTCGTACGGCACCGGCTCCCCGGCTCCGGGCGGAGAGCCGAACGGGGGATCTCCGCCCGGCCGGTCGCCGTGTCCCCGCGAGGCCCCGCCGGGACACGCCTACGCTCTGCGCCGGAGCCCGGGCAGGGGCGAAGGAAGGGGGCAGGGGTGGTGACTGTGCCGGTCGAGGCGACGCGGTCCGCGCGGACCGCTGGGCCCGTACGGGCCACGGGGTCCGCACAGGCCACGGGGTCTGTACACACCGACGGGTCCGCTCGGCCCGACGGGTCCGCTCGGACCGCCCCGGCCGGCGACGGCCGCACGCTCCCCGGACCACCTGCCCCCGCGGTCCACCGCCGTAGGGTTCGCGCGCTGGTCCTCGTCGCCGTCCCGCTGCTCCTCGCCGTCGCCCACCAGGCACGTCCCGCCCCCTACGGGGACCGGCTCGCGCTCCCCGCGCGCGTGGAGCGCGCACAGGGCGCGCCGCCGCCGTCGAGGCCCCCGCTGCGGACGACCGCCGCCGCCGTCGAGGCCTACGACGCGGCGACCGGCCGCGCCCGCTGGACGTACGCGCGCGAGGGCCACCGCCCGCTCGCCGTGCTGCCCGCGCGCGGGCACGCCCTCGCGCTCTGGGACGACGGGCTGGTCACCGACACGACGCGTCGCGACGGGAGCGCCGTCCGCTGGCACCGGGCGCTGCCCCAGGCCGCCCGATGGCTCGCGGGCCACAAGGCGACCGGCGTGCTGCGGCTCCTGGGCGACGGCATGCTCGCCGTGATCACCCCCGAACGGGTCGCCGCCTACCGGGTCGCCGACGGCGACCTGCGCTGGGTCCTGCCCGCCCGGGCCGGCTGCCGCTTCGCGCCCGCACGTGCCGTTCGTCACGGCGCGGTGCTCCTGATCGCCCGGCCCTGCCCCGCCGAGGACCGCTGGACGGACGGGCTCGTCGCGGTGGACGACCTGGGCGTCGTCACCCCGCACCGCGCCCCGCCGGGCAGCTGACAGCGGGCGAGCGTCACAGTGCCGGGCACCCGCGCACAGGAAAAGTGGTTGCACAGCGCCGTTAGACTTGGCCCATGGCCATTCTCCTCGCGCACTAGACGGCGGGAACGTCCTCAGCCGCCCACCCCGCCAACGACCCTGCCCAGGAGTCTGTCCGTGATCTCCGCCTCCGGTATCGAGCTGCGCGCCGGCGCCCGCATCCTCATCGAGTCCGCCACCTTCCGCATCACCAAGGGCGACCGCATCGGCCTGGTCGGCCGCAACGGCGCGGGCAAGACGACGCTCACCAAGGTCCTCGCGGGTGAGGGCGTCCCCGCCGCGGGCACGGTCGCCCGCTCCGGCGAGGTCGGCTATCTGCCCCAGGACCCGCGCACCGGTGACCTGGACATACTCGCCGGGGACCGCGTCCTGTCCGCGCGCGGCCTGGACACCCTGATCCGCAAGATGCGGGAGAACGAGCAGCGCATCGCCAACGGCAGCGGCGCCACCCGTGAGAAGGCCATGCGGCAGTACGAGCGCCAGGAGACGGAGTTCCTCACCAAGGGCGGGTACTCCGCCGAGGCCGAGGCCGCCACGATCGCCGCCGCGCTGAACCTGCCCGACCGTGTGCTCGGCCAGCCCCTGCACACGCTCTCCGGCGGTCAGCGCCGCCGTATCGAGCTGGCCCGGATCCTGTTCTCCGACGCCGACACACTGCTGCTCGACGAGCCGACGAACCACCTCGACGCCGACTCGATCGTCTGGCTGCGTGACTACCTGAAGACGTACCGCGGCGGCTTCATCGTGATCTCCCACGACGTGGAACTCGTCGAGACGGTCGTCAACAAGGTCTTCTATCTGGACGCCAACCGCGCCCAGATCGACGTCTACAACATGGGCTGGAAGCTCTACCAGCAGCAGCGCGAGGCCGACGAGAAGCGCCGCAAGCGCGAGCGGCAGAACGCCGAGAAGAAGGCCGCCGCGCTCCATTCGCAGGCGGACAAGATGCGCGCCAAGGCCACCAAGACGGTCGCCGCGCAGAACATGGCCAAGCGCGCCGACCGGCTGCTCGCCGGGCTCGAGGCGGTCCGGGCCTCCGACAAGGTCGCCAAGCTGCGCTTCCCGGAGCCCGCGCCCTGCGGCAAGACGCCGCTCATGGCCGAGGGCCTGTCGAAGTCGTACGGGTCCCTGGAGATCTTCACCGACGTCGACCTGGCCATCGACAAGGGTTCACGCGTCGTCATCCTCGGCCTGAACGGCGCTGGCAAGACGACCCTCCTGCGGCTCCTCGGCGGTGTCGAGAAGCCCGACACCGGCGGGGTCGTCGAGGGGCACGGCCTCAAGCTCGGCTACTACGCGCAGGAGCACGAGACCCTCGACCCCGAGCGCACGGTCCTGGAGAACATGCGCTCCGCCGCCCCCGACCTGGGCCTGGTCGAGGTCCGCAAGACGCTCGGTTCGTTCCTGTTCTCCGGCGACGACGTCGACAAGCCAGCCAGTGTGCTCTCCGGTGGCGAGAAGACCCGGCTCGCCCTCGCGACCCTCGTCGTCTCGTCCGCGAACGTCCTGCTGCTCGACGAGCCGACGAACAACCTCGACCCGGCCAGCCGCGAGGAGATCCTCGGCGCGCTGCGCACCTATAAGGGCGCCGTCGTCCTCGTCACGCACGACGAGGGCGCCGTCCATGCGCTCCAGCCGGAGCGGATCATCCTCCTGCCGGACGGCGTCGAGGACCTGTGGGGCGCCGACTACGCGGACCTCGTCGCCCTCGCCTGATCCCTCGTACGGCCCCCGGGGACCCGACGGGCAGCCCTGGGACGGCCGTCAGCACGGCGTGATCGAATGGCTGATCCACTGCGTATGGATCATTCGGCCGATCCGTGATCCATCATCTGTGTGAGATCTCCTCGTACCGAGGTGTGTCGTACATCGATTTCTCGGCCGAGTCCCTTGTTCTCAAGGGCTCGGCCGTTGCGCGTCGCTGACCTGGCACTTTGCCGAAGAACCCGTTCGGGCGTACGAAGAGCCCAGGGCGGAACATGTGATTCCACTCGTGGGGACGGGCTCCTGTCGTCAAAACCTTGTCCCACCGACCTTGCCGAATGGCTGGCCAGGAAGCCCTTGAGGGGTGATCATGAGAAGTCCAGAGCGCACTTCCCATGAGGAGGCACGGGTGGCCGAGACTCTGAAGAAGGGCAGCCGGGTAACCGGCGCCGCGCGCGACAAGCTCGCGGCAGACCTGAAGAAGAAGTACGACTCCGGTGCGAGTATTCGAGCGCTGGCCGAAGAGACCGGCCGCTCGTATGGCTTCGTGCACCGGATGCTCAGTGAGTCGGGCGTCACGCTTCGTGGGCGTGGCGGAGCGACGAGGGGCAAGAAGGCCGCCTCGGCCTGAGGCCGGGCGTCCCCATCGGCTTCGGTGGTGGCCACCCGGTCGGTCGGGTGATCGACCGGGTGGTTACTGTGCAGTCACTTAGGTGTGTCTCCCCGTACGGGTGCGCGCCTGATCCGACCGCACCCATCGGAGGCACCCCATGGCTTCGCTCGACAAGGATCTCGACCCCGTACTCGACAAGGACGGCGTACGGCTCACCGTCGACGACGCGATCGCCATGGTGACGCTGACCAACGCGGCCAAGCGCAACGCCCAGAGTCCCGCTCTGTGGCGGGCGTTGACGGAGGCCGGACGGTCACTGCCGGGCACCGTCCGGGTGGTCGTCCTGCGTGCCGAGGGCAAGTCGTTCTCGGCCGGGCTCGACCGGCAGGCGTTCACGCCCGAGGGCTTCGACGGCGAACCGTCGTTCATCGACCTCGCGCGCGGCACCGATGCCGACCTCGACGCGACCATCGCCGAGTACCAGGAGGCGTTCACCTGGTGGCGGCGCAGCGACGTCGTGTCCATCGCCGCTGTGCAGGGGCATGCCATCGGAGCCGGGTTCCAGCTCGCTCTCGCCTGTGACCTGCGCGTCGTCGCCGACGACGTGCAGTTCGCCATGCGCGAGACCAGCCTCGGGCTCGTGCCGGACCTCACGGGGACGCACCCGCTGGTCGGTCTGGTGGGCTACGCCCGCGCGCTCGAGATCTGCGCGACGGGCCGCTTCGTGGCGGCCGAGGAGGCCGAGCGCACCGGTCTCGCCAACCTCGCGGTCGCGGCCGGACAGCTCGACGACGCGGTACACGACCTCGCCGCGGCCCTGCTCGCGGCGCCGCGCGACGCCGTCATCGAGACCAAGGCGCTGCTGCGGGGGGCGCGGGAGCGTACGTACGAGGAGCAGCGCCGCGCCGAGCGCGCCGCCCAGGCCCGGCGACTGCGGGACCTCGCCGGCGCGGGGGACTGAGACCCTCCGGCGCCGGGGTACGGGGTGCCGCCCGGCGGTCCCACGCGCCTCCGCACACCACGCGCCGCTAACGCACGGCGGTCACCAGTACGGCCACCGACGGCTCGTCCGGCAGAGCCTCGGCGACGCGGGCCCTGACCGCCCGAGCCACGTCCGCCGTCCGTTCGGCGGCCGAGACCGCCAGTTCGACCCGCACATGGCGGCGCGGCAGGGCCGGGTCCGTACCGTGGACCTCGCCGAAGTGGACCGGACGGCCCAGCGCGCCGGTCAGACCGTCCACCCCCGGGACGGCCAGGACGGCGGCCACCACGCGCGCCTCCTCTGCCTCGGCCGACTCGCCGACGGGACCTGGCCCGTCGAGCGGACGCGATCCACCGACCGGATCCGACTCGCCGACCGGACGTGACTCGTCGGCTGGACCCGGCCCGTCGACCGGGCCTGAGGTCCCCCGGTCCGCTGGGGTGGGCGGCGTGTCGATGTCCAGCAGTTCCGTCACCCGCAGGTCCACCTCCGTGACCATGAGCCCCAGACGTTCCGTCGCCGCCGTCGCCAGGGCCGAACGCAACCGGGCCGCCGCCGTCGGGAGCGGTTCACCGCCTCGCGCCGAAGGGTCCGCCGAGGCGGCGAACTCCCCGGTGACGCGGAGCGGACCGGGCGGCAGCGCGCCGGGCGGAGGCGGCACGGCGGGCTCGTACGTCCGCTCCGGGTCCGCGAGGGAGAGCCGCAACGCGCCGAGGCGGACACCGGGGACGGCGGCCGCGGCACGCCGCAGCACCGTGCCGGCCGCCTCCTCGGTGATCCACGTGCCGTCGCGGCGGTGGCCGAGGGGGAGGAACCGCCCCAGCCCGAGCCGCTGTCTTACCGCCCGCGTCCATCGGTCCGACGTCATTCCTCCAGCCTGCCGTATCCCTGGCGCGCAATCGTGGGGGCGCACTTAGTGTGGGCGGAGGAGGACGACCGAAAGGGACGTGCGGCGATGACCGACATGACGGAGCGGAACCGGACGGAGAACCCCGAGGGCGAGACGCCCCAGACCCGTAAGCCCACCCGGCGCGGCGGCGGTGATCCCGCCACCCGGGGGCGGACCACGATCGCCGACGGCGTCGTGGAGAAGATCGCCGGACTCGCGGCCAGGGACGTGCTCGGCGTGCACGCGATGGGAAGTGGGCTGAGCCGTACGTTCGGAGCGGTGCGCGACCGGGTGCCGGGCGGCTCGAAATCCGTCGCCAGGGGCGTCAAGGCCGAGGTCGGCGAGGTGCAGACCGCGCTCGACCTGGAGATCGTCGTCGAGTACGGGGTGTCGATCGCGGACGTGGCCCGCGCGGTCCGGGAGAACGTGATCACGGCCGTGGAACGCATGACGGGTCTCGAGGTCGTCGAGGTCAACATCGCCGTGAGCGACGTGAAGCTGCCCGATGAAGAGGACGAGGAGCCGGAGTCGCGGCTCCAGTGACCGGACCGGCCACCGAACTGCTGAGGAGCGCACATGAGCTTGGCCGTGATCGGCATGATCGCCGGAATGGCGCTGGGCTTCGCCGGATACTTCGGGGGATTCGGGGCCTTCCTGCTCGTGGCCGCCCTGGGAGCCGTCGGCTTCGTCGTCGGACGGTTCCTCGAGGGGGACCTGGACCTCGGCGCCCTCTTCCGCCCGCGTGACGACCGGCGGCGGTGACACCCGTGACCGGTGCGCCCGGTGACACCCGGCGCCCTTCGGCGGTCGTCGTGGCGGCCGAGCGCGGCGCGACCCGGATCGCCGACCGCGTCGTGGCCAAGACCGCCGCACAGGCGGCCCGCGAGGCCCTCGGGCCGCTTCCCGCGGACGCCGCGCCGCCGCACGCGACGGTCCTCGTGCGTCACGACACCGCCCGTGTCCACGTCCACCTCGAACTCGCCTACCCCACCGACATCGGAGCCCGCTGCAAAGCGGTGCGTTGTCATGTCGAGGAGCGGGTAAGCGCGTTGACGGGGATGGAAGTGCCGGAGGTGACCGTCCAGGTGGAACGGCTGCACCTGGTACCGGTACCCGGCGTGGTGCAGGGGAGGACGCAATGAACGAGCCCCAGGGCTCCGACAGCACGACCCGACGCTTGCCCGTGATGGAGAAGCCGCCCGAGGACGAGCCCGACCGGTCCGCGTCGGCGGACGCCCACGACCCCGCGCGCACCCTAGGCGAGGAGGACGGCGCGCAGGGACGGTTCTGGTCGATGCGCCGCGTCCCCGCGGGGATCGTCGCCCTGGTCCTCCTGACCGGCGCGGGCGTCTTCCTGTACGACGTCACGGCCGTCCGCGCACACCGGCCCGCGCTCCACTGGCGCAGGTCTCTCGCCCGGCAACTGGCCGAACGCCCCCTCGACGACACCTGGGTACTCGTCGGCGCCGGGATCGCCGCGGCCCTCGGGCTCTGGCTGATCGTCCTCGCGGTGACCCCGGGACTGCGCGGCGTCCTGCCGATGCGGCGCACCCACCACGACGTACGGGCCGGCCTGCACCGGGACGCCGCGGCCATGGCCCTGCGCGACCGAGCCATGGAGGTCTCCGGGGTGCAGTCGGCCAGGGTCCGTACGGGGCGGCGCACGGTGGACGTCCACGCGGTCTCGCACTTCCGTGAACTCGGCGACGTACGTGCCGACCTGGACGCCACACTCGCCGACGGCATCAGGGGGCTGGGGCTCTCCCGGACCCCCGCGCTCTCGGTGCACGTGAGGCGTCCCGGACGGAAGGGGTGAGTACGGTGCTCAGGATCGTCAACCGGGTGCTGCTGGGAGTCGTCGGGCTCGCCCTGGTCGTCCTCGGCGGTTCCGTCCTCGCGATCGGACTGGGTGTGCGGTCGCCCTCGTGGTGGATCCACGACGGGCCGCACGACGTGCTGCTGAGCGACGCCGGGCGGACCCGCTGGCGGGACCAGGGCTGGTGGTGGCCGGCCGTCATCGCCGGGCTCGCGGTGCTCGTCCTGCTCGCCCTGTGGTGGCTGGCGGCCGTGCTGCGCCGACGCCGGCTGGCCGAGGTACTGGTCGACGTCGGCGACGGCGAGGGCGCGCTGCTGCGCGGCCGGGCCCTGGAGGGCGTACTCGCCGAGGACGCGGGGCGTCTGGACGGTGTCACGCACGCCCAGGCGCAGTTGACCGGGAAGCGGGGCGCTCCGGGCGCACAGGTGCAGCTCCTGCTGGAACCACATGTGGACCCCGGACACACGCTGCGTCTGCTCACGACGGAGGCGCTCGCGCACGCGCGTGACTCGGCGGGACTCGCCGCGCTCCCCGCGGAGGTGCGTCTCCGCGCCGTCAAGCACCGTGCGGAACGCGTGAGCTGAGCCGGAAGGCGGCGGACCGGGGCTCCCCCGGCCGCCTGCCGCCGGAAGGCTCGGCGGGCCCGCCGGCCCGCCGGCCGCCGTCGCTAGAACCCGCTCCGCATACCGCCGTCCACCGGCAGCATGATGCCCGTCAGGTAGGACGCCGCGGGGGAGAGCAGGAAGGCCGCGGTGCGGCCGAACTCCTCCGGGGCGCCGTACCGGCGCAGCGGGATGCGGGCCTCGTTGGCCGCCCGGGTGCCCTCCGGGTCGGCGGAGAGACCGTCGAGTTCGCGGACGCGGTCCGTGTCGATGCGGGCCGGAAGCAGACCGACCACGCGGATGCCCCGCGGGCCCAGCTCGTCGGCGAGGGACTTGGCGAAGCCGGCGAGCCCCGGACGCAGACCGTTGGAGATGGTCAGGCCCGGGATCGGCTCGTGCACCGAACCCGACAGGACGAAGCCGACGACACCGCCGTCACCCAGCTCCGCGACGGCCGCGCGGGCCAGCCGGACCGCGCCCAGGAAGACGGACTCGTACGCGGCCGTCCACTGCTCGTCCGTGGTGTCCGCGACGAACCCGGGCGGCGGCCCGCCGACGCTGATGAGGATGCCGTCGAATCCGCCGAAGTGCTCGCGCGCCGCCGCGATCAGCCGGGCCGGGGTCCGCGGGTCGGCGTTGTCGGCGGCCATCCCGACCGCGTTCGGGCCGAGCGCGGACGCGGCGTCGGCGGCGCTCTTCTCGTCGCGCCCCGAGACGATCACCTTCGCGCCGTCGGCGGTGAGTTCGCGCGCGGCGGCGTTGCCCAGACCACGGGTGGCTCCCGTGACGACGTACACACGGTCCTTCAGTCCAAGATCCATGGAACCCATCCTCCCTCACCCCGTCACTCCGGCTGTTCGGCCCCTCCCACCGTCTTCGGGCTCTCGCCCCCGAACAGGTTGAACGCGGTGCCCACGAGGCCGAGGTGGCTGAACGCCTGCGGGAAGTTGCCGAGCTGGCGGCGCCCCACGGGGTCGTACTCCTCGGCGAGCAGCCCCACGTCGTTGGCGAGCCCGATCAGCCGCTCGAACAGGTCGCGGGCCTCCTGCGTACGGCCCGTCATCTGCAGTGCGTCGGCGAGCCAGAACGAACAGACGAGGAAGGCGCCCTCCCCGCCCGGCAGGCCGTCGACGTCCGTGTCCTCCTCGCTGTAGCGGCGCAGCAGGAAGCCGTCGCGTTCGAGTTCCGCGCGGACCGCGTCGATGGTGCCGACGACCCTCGGATCGTCCGGCGGCAGGAAACCGGCGCGCGGGATGAGCAGCAGCGACGCGTCCAGCTCACGTGAACCGTAGGACTGCGTGAAGGTGTTCCGCTCGGCGTCGAACCCGCGCTCGCACACCTCCTCGTGCACCTCGTCGCGCATCTCGCGCCAGCCCTCCAGGTCGCCGCCGAGCCCCGGTTGCGCCTCCAGGGTGCGCACGGCGCGGTCGGCGGCCACCCACGCCATCACCTTCGAGTACACGAAGTGCCGACGGGGACCGCGCACTTCCCAGATCCCCTCGTCGGGCTGCCGCCAGGCGGTCCGCAGGAAGTCCATCAGCGCGCACTGCAGCCGCCACATGTGCGGCTTGGACGGCAGGCCGGAACGCCGGGCCAGTTCGAGCGAATCGATGACCTCGCCGTACACGTCCAGCTGCAATTGCTTCACCGCCTCGTTGCCGATCCGGACCGGATACGAACCGGCGAAGCCGCGCAGCCACGGCAGCTCGAACTCGGGCAGCCGGCGCTCGCCGGAGAGCCCGTACATGATCTGCAGGTCGGCCGGGTCGCCCGCGACCGCGCGCAGCAGCCAGTCGCGCCAGGCCTCGGCCTCCTCGTGGTACCCGGCCGCGAGGAGCGCGCCGAGGGTGAGCGTGGAGTCGCGCAGCCAGCAGTAGCGGTAGTCCCAGTTGCGGACGCCGCCCAGCTCCTCCGGGAGCGAGGTGGTGGGGGCCGCCACGATGCCGCCCGTCGGCGCGTAGGTGAGGGCCTTGAGGGTGATCAGGGAGCGGACCACGATGTCCCGGTAGGGGCCCTCGTAGCGGCAGCGCGCCGCCCACGCCTGCCAGTCGGCGACGCTGCACCGCAGTGCCTCGAACGGGTCGATCAGCGGTGGGCGCGACCAGTGCGAGGGATGCCAGGTCAGGACGAAGGCGACCTTCTCACCCGCCTCCACGGTGAACTCCGAGAGCGTACGGAAGTCCTTGCCCCAGGTCGGAACCTCGGGCTCGCTGCGCAGCCATACCGAGTCCGGGCCCGCGACCGCCACCCGGTGACCGTCCGACCTGCGCATCCACGGCACGACCGAGCCGTAGTCGAAGCGCAGCCGCAGGGTGCTCTGCACCGTGACGCGGCCGCTGAGGCCTTCCACGATGCGGATGAGATCGGGCGCCTTGTCGCGCTGCGGCATGAAGTCGGTCACCCGGACAGCCCCGTCGTCCGTCTCCCATTCCGAGTCGAGCACCAGGGAGTCCGGCCGGTACGCGCGCCGGGTACAGGGGCCCGCTCCCTTGGGCGCGATCCGCCAGTGGCCGTTGTTCTCGTCGCCGAGCATCGCGGCGAAACAGGCGGCCGAGTCGAACCGTGGCACGCATAGCCAGTCGATCGACCCGTCCCGGCCCACCAGTGCGGCCGTCTGTTCGTCCCCGATGAGCGCGTAGTCCTCGATACGTGGGTGCACGTGGGGCGGGTTCCCGGCAGGAGCCGGGGCCAATCGGGTCGGGGGCCGACCGGGTGACGCGAGGGTACGTTCGAGCGCGGGCCGTGTACGGCGCCGGGCGGGGAGAACCGCTTCCGCGGCCCGGGGCCCGGGGGCGGCGGGGGCCCCCCCCCCCCCGCCCGCGCGCCGCGCCGGCGGTGCCCCGGCGGGGGGGTGG